>JBGUTM010000284.1:0-10080 GCA_045133075.1 Alistipes sp.
CCTGATAGGTTTCGTGACCCTTGCCGGCAAGCAGGATTATATCTCCAGGGCGAGCCAGCATCGCCGCCGTGCGAATAGCCTCACCGCGATCGGCAATCTTCAGATAACGCGCATCCAGAGGCAAACCCTCGACCATATCGCGCAGAATCTGCTCGGGATCTTCGGTGCGGGGGTTATCCGAGGTGAATATCGCCGTGGTGGCATACTTCACGGCAATTGCAGCCATCTCGGGTCGCTTGGTCTTGTCGCGGTCACCGCCACAGCCACACAGAACGATGAGATTCTGCCCGGGTTGGCGGAACTCCTCGATGGTGGTAATCACATTCTCCAGTGCATCGGGCGTATGTGCATAATCGACCACGGCAGTGGTACCATCCTCTGAACGGATATACTCAAAACGTCCGCTGACCGCCTGCAAGGCACTTATCGCAGTGAGCACCTCCTCCTTACGCTGTCCGAGCATCATGGCCGCAGCGTAGATAGTCAGCATATTGTAGGCATTGAAGCGTCCGATACACTTCACCCACACCTCCTCGCCATCGAGGCGCAACAACATTCCGTCAGGCAGCATCTCTACAACCTTGCAACGGAAGTCAGCCATCGAGCGCAACGAGAGGGTACGCACCGCTGCGCGTGTATTTTGCACCATCACGCGACCATTGCGGTCATCTATATTTGTAAGCGCAAAGGCCTCCTTTGGCAGTCGGTCGAAGAATAGTTTCTTGGCACGAAGGTACTCGGCGAAGGTCTTGTGATAGTCCAGATGGTCGTGTGTGAGGTTGGTAAACATTCCGCCCGCAAAGCGCAAACCGCGGATTCTATCCTGCACAATGGCGTGTGACGAACACTCCATAAAGCAGTAGTCACACCCCTCATCGACCATCTCGCGCAACATAGCATTCAAACGAATGGCATCAGGGGTGGTATGCGTAGACTCAATTTCGCGCTCTCCGACTCGATATACCACGGTCGAAATCAATCCTGCGCGGTAGCCCAGCATCTTGAACAGGTCGTAGAGGAGTGTCGCCGTGGTAGTCTTGCCGTTTGTGCCGGTCACACCCACAAGTTTCAGCTCGTAGCTCGGGTAGTCATAAAATGCCGCAGCCATATCGGCCATAGCCTCATTGGTATCGGCCACCTGCAGGTAGCATACCCCCTCGGCGAGGTTCTCGGGCAGATTCTGGCAGACAATGGCGTGTGCACCACGCTTCACAGCCTGCGGGATGTAGTTGTGTCCGTCACTCTGCACTCCGACAACGGCAAAGAAACAATCACCCTCCGCCACGCGGCGTGAGTCATAGTTGAGAGCCGACACCTTGACTGTCGCATCGCCGACAATCTGCACCACCTCAACCTTCGAAATTATATCCTGTAAACTCTTCATCTCTACTTGAGTATTAATTCAACCTGTGAGCCGCGGCGCACGGGCTCTCCGGCGCGGATGCTCTGCTTGCGCACAGCTCCCTTGCCCGATATCTTCACCCTCAAACCTCGGCTCTCGAGTATAAACAGTGCATCCTTGAGGCCCATACCTCGAACATCGGGCATACACATCGGCTCATCCTCGAGCGAGGTAATAATCACATTCGAGGTCAAATCGACCTTCACCGTACCCCAACCTGCACGGCGATCGAAAGACACCTTTGGCGAGAGCTCACCCGCAACCTTACGGGTTTGGGCGATATTGCCACCCTTGACCGATGTTGGATGGTGATCAAACTCTTCGCTTTGCACCTGACCATACCAATCATTCTCTCGGTTATAGATAAAAGACGACACCTTCTTCTCGACCGGGCCGGCCAGGCCTGCTCCGTAGTATGTTCCCGAGCCCCTCTTCTTGAAGATGGTGGTCAGCACCGTATAACGCGGATTCTCGGCCGGAAAGTATGCCACCATCGAACCCATATAGTAACCATCGCCATATGAGATGCTTCCCTGTGCAAATTGAGCTGTACCCGTCTTGGCACCGGCACGGAAGGGTACCTTACCCTCGCCAAAATACTCCTTGGCAGTACCCTCCTTGGCAACACCCTCCAGACACTCGCGCACCATATCCAGGGTCTTGTTCGAGCAGATTTTATCGACCAGCACCTCCACCGGAAACTCCTTGATCACCTCATCATCCTTGACCAACTTGGTCACCAATCGTGGTGCAACCATTTTGCCGCCGTTGGCCACTGCGTTGTAGAGAGTCAGTATCTGTATCGGCGTAACCTCGATACCATATCCGTAGCCCAACTTTATCAGTGTTGTATGCTTATACCAGATGCTCGAACCAGGATAGGGGAAACGCGGCGAGGCCTCGTCCATTCCGGGCAGCGAGGTGAAAACCTTGCGGTCGAGATGCAACGAGCGCAGAAAATCGACATAACGCTCGGGCTTCTGATTGTAGGTCTCGTAGACAGCCTTAGCAAAGTAGACGTTGGCCGACTCGGCCATAGCCTTGCGCATATCTATAACACTACCGACATTGTGAGAGTCGGCAACCTTAATCTTCGGTGCATTCTCGGTAATTATGACCCTCTTTCCGCTACCCGAGTCATACTCGGTCGAGAGTGGCAGTCCCGCCTCCTCGAGCAGGGCCAGCAACACCGCCAACTTAAATGTCGAGCCGGGCTCGGCACGCGACTTGAGAGCGTGGTTATAGTTTTCGACATATCCGCCCTGCTTATTGCGGCTTAGGTTCACCATCGCCAGCAAGTCACCCGTGGCGGCCTCCATAACCATCGTGGTACCCCAGATGCCATTCTCTTTTTCGAGCTGATTGCGCAGTGCACGGTCAGCAACCTCTTGAATATCAATATCTATAGTCGTGTAAACATCCGTACCATCCACCGCCTCGACATTATCCTTATGTTCGATACGCGCCGAATATCCCGGAGCGATGCGTTGCTGCAACTCCAAGCCATTCTGGCCACACAAATCCTCGCGGAAGATGTGCTCGATACCATACTTACCCTGCGTCTCGCTGCTACGACCGATGGTGCAGCGGGCCAACTCCTGACGGGTGAAGACCCTCTCATCGTGTTTGTCGATATCGAATGACCAGCCCATATTTCGATTCAAAATCGGGAACTCCTTCAACACCTGCCACTCGCTATAATCAATATCTCGGAACATCCTCACGGGATTGTGTTTACGAACGGTATCGTAGAGCTTCTCGGTCTTAAACTCCTTGTCCCTCATTCTATCCCACAGGCGAGCCATCCACCCCTCAGAGCGGGTGATGAGCGTATCTTTGACGTATGTTATCTTGAAGTGCTTCTTGCGCTCGGCCATAAAACGGTCGTAGTACTGCTTGGCACTCTTATCCTTAAAGTATCCGGCAAGCAACTTCGAGAGCGAGTCGCAATTTTCGCGATAGCCTTGCTCATCATCAAATCCCTCACACCCAAAGTCGAAGAGCACCGTATAGCGGAATATCGAAGTAGCCAACGGCTCGCCCGTACGCGAGAAGATGGTTCCGCGATGTGCCAGCACCTCCTTCTGTGAGAAGATTCTTCGCTCGAGTTTTTCGGCATTGACCCTTGTGTCGTGGCTCAAAAACTGGACACAGATAAGTCGTCCCGCGATGATAAAGCCCACAACAAAGAATAGCAGGTACAACACTCGTACTCGCAACAGAATATCCTCCTTGATTTTCTTTGGTTCCTTTGCCATAATCTCCACTACTCTATCACTTCACTCGGCCTCAACGGGTCATACAACTCCAGGCCACGCTCGCGCAAGCTCTCGACAATTGCCGAGTGAGATGAACGGCGATAGCACTGCTCCTGCAGACGAATCGATCGTTCGTGGAGCAACTGCACCTCGCTACTCAGTTGTGCATAACGAATATCGAGTCGTAACGTCCAGAACAACATTGCGATACTCCACAAGAACATACCGGCAATGATGCCGACATAGCGATAATGCTTGCGCACCATCGTATTCACAAGGATTTTACCCGAGAAGAACTGCCTCCAGAGGTTGGCTTCATGCTTGCGTTGGCGTTCAGCTTCAGCCTCCTGCTCGGCACGCTCGGCCTCCATCTGCTCTCGGTCGGCACGCAAATCCTCCTCGGCCTCACCGCTATTGACACGCAACACCTCGCGGCGTATGGTACGAGCCAACGCCTCGCGCTCGGCGGCCTCCTGCTCTTCGCGCTCACGATCGGGATTGAAGTCGGTATCCTTATACATCGTCTGCCTAATAATTCGGTTTCTAAAGTTTTGTTGCGGCACGTAGTTTTGCCGAGCGAGAGCGTGGATTGCGAGCAATCTCCTCATCGGTCGGCACCACCGCCTTACGTGTCACCACCTCGAAAGGCGATGAGGTTCGTCCATAAAAATCCTTTTCGACACGACCCTCGAAGTTGCCGCTCTTGAAGAAGTTTTTGACCAATCTATCCTCTAACGAGTGGTAGGAGATCACCACCAGGCGGCCTCCCGGGCGCAACACCTTGAGGCTCTGCTCGAGAGCCATCTTCAGTGCCTCCATCTCGCCATTCACCTCGATACGCAGGGCCTGGAATAGTTTGGTCAGAAACTTTGCCTCCTCCTTTTTTGGGGTACAGGGTGCGACCGCCGCCACAAGTTCACCTGTGGTGCGAATGGCTGCCACCTTACGTGCACGCTCGATGCAGTTGGCAATCTTCCAGGTTGTGTCCAACTCGCCATACATCTTGAGTATCTGTGCCAGGCTCTCTGCATCGTAGTCATTGACCACATCGGCCGCCGTCATACCTCCGCGGCGATTCATTCGCATATCGAGCGGAGCATCGCTACGGAACGAGAAGCCTCGCTCGGCGGCGTCAAAGTGGTGAGACGAGACACCCAGGTCGGCCAGCACACCATCCACCTCGGTCACGCCGCGCAGGCGCAGGGCTCCACGCATAAAGCGGAAGTTGCTATCGACATAGTTAAAACGGTCATCCTCAGGGCAATTAGCCTTCGTGTCGGCATCCTGGTCAAACGAGTAGAGCCGACCATCCTCGCCCAGCTTCGAGAGTATGTGACGCGAGTGTCCGCCTCCGCCGAATGTAAGGTCGGCGTAGGTTCCATCGGGTCGGATGTCGAGCAAATCGACCGACTCCTCCAGCAGTACGGGGATATGGTATAAAGTCGTATTCGTAGTAATTTGCATATTTGGTTGTAAAGTTACTGATTTTAGCAGAAAAGTTGCAATAAAGTATCGTAGATTTTTTCAACAACTTTAATGGAAATCAACATTAGCCGACTATTTGGCCAAAGATACCCTCGTTTGGCGAGGGTTCTGCCACCATTTGCACTGCGTCCTCTGCAAGAGTTACTGCACGAGGAGGATATTAACGAGATTTTTCGTCTTTTCGGCGACTTACCACCCGACAGATTTCTGCAAAACGTATTGAGGCACCTCGACATCGAGTATACAGCCGACTTTTCGGAGCAGATTTCCGGAGATGGTCGCTACATCTTCGTATCGAATCACCCCTTCGGAGGTATTGACGGAATGGTGCTTGCCGATATACTCATCCGCCGATTCGGAGATGTGAGGGTGGTGGTCAATCGTACACTCTCCCTCATCGAGCCTCTGCAACCACTCTGGATACCCGTTATACCCAATTCTCGCCAAAGTACAGAGGTTGCCCGACTACTCGATAGTGAGTTGATGGGCGACCGTCCCATTGCAACCTTTCCTGCGGGATTGTGCTCACGGCGAACAAACGGAGTGATAGCCGACCCTATGTGGAAGCCCACCTTTATCCGCAAGGCCTACGCCTCAAGGCGAAGTGTTGTTCCCGTATTTTTCGAGGGGAAGCTATCCAAGCGATTTTACCACATATCCCGCCTGCGCAATGCGCTGGGTATCAAGACAAACATCGAGAGCATACTCCTTGTAGACGAGCTCTTCCGGCAGCGCGGAAGCCGCCTATATATACGGGTTGGGGACCCCATACCGACCGAAGAGCTACAACAGATAGGAATCATCTCCGAGCAGGTACAATATGTCCGCGAGCGCACCTATGCTCTCTCGACACGAGTTTAGCTGATATATGGAGCGTATTATCGAACCGGTCGAACGCGAGGCCCTACTGGCAGAGCTGACCCCCGAGCGTTTTGTGCGAGCCACTCGCCACGCCTCGAACCACATCTACATCTTCACCGCAGCCGAGTGCCCCGCGCTTATGCGCGAGGTGGGACGTCTGCGCGAGGAGGCCTTTCGCTCGGCGGGAGGAGGCACTGGTGCGAGCGTAGATATCGACCGCGAGGATTATGCCGAGGAGGGGTATCACCAACTCATCATCTGGGATCCGACACATCTGGAGATTGTTGGCGGATACAGATATATAATATGTCACTCGGAGCACCCCGAAAACCTCTCGACCGAACACTACTTCCGCTTCAGCCGTAGATTCCGCCGCAAGTTTCTACCCTACACCATCGAGCTCGGGCGGTCATTTGTGCAGGTAGCCTACCAAAGACGCCACAATGCCAAGAGTATCTATGCCCTTGACAATCTGTGGGATGGCCTGGGCGCCGTAGTTGCTCGTAACCCTTCGATTCGCTACCTCTTCGGCAAGGTCACCATCTACACCGGCTACAACCGCTCGGCTCGCAATGCGTTGCTATGGTTTCTACACCGCTTCTTCCCCGACAACGAACGGCTCGTAACAGCCCGCCGACCTCTCAACGAGGAGTGGGACAACGCCTTCTATGAACGACTATTTTCGGGTCGAAACTACAAGGAGAACTACAAGATTTTGGTGCGGACAATTCGAGAAAATGAGGAGTCTATACCTCCGTTGATAAACTCATATATGAATCTCTCGCCCTCGATGCGCGTATTCGACACAGTGCGCAATCCCGACTTTGGGGATGTCGAGGAGACTGGCATAATGCTCACTATCCCCGATATTTACCCTGAGAAACGGGCGAGATATATCATTGAGTAAATGGGTGTTACGCCTATATTATTCGGTGGCAGGTCGAGCGATCGGTGAGTGTCAGACTCTGGTAATCAAGCGCATCAATAACCGCCAGCCCGCACCTACGGCCGACCTCTATTCGGCCGAGCGAGTCGCCGTAGCCGAGAGCATCGGCCCCATTGGCGGTTGCCCACACCAGGAGTTCGTCAAGGGGATACTCACCCAGTCGTTTGAGCTCTGCCATCATCGACAACGACTCGTTCGAGGCAAGGGAGTCGGTACCTATACATATATTAAGATGGTTTCGGCGCAGAAGCTCCACATCGGGTTTCAGCCCCGAGATATAGTCATTCGAGCCGAGGCATACCGCCCAATATACGGGTACGGTAAAGTGACCCATAATGACATCTATATCGCGCTGCGTAACACAGCAGTTATGCACCAATATAACGCTTCGGTCAGCGGGGACGCTTGCCACGACACGCTCGGCCGGTGAGCCATAGTGCAGAAAATCACACTCCCAACCTTGAGTTTTATACCACTCGTGCAGTGCGCCACGACCCTCGTAGAGTGCTCTTTCACCTGGCGACTCCATAAAGTGAATAGAAAGGGGGGCTGAGCCTTCAAGGCATATCTGTCTGAATATCGTATCTTGCAGAGAGTATGTCGAGTGAGGCGTCAGAGATGTTTCAGGATAGTGTAACATCGGCTCCATAGCCTCTATCGAGGCGGTGCGCAGGCCGAACACCTCGGCAAAGGTGCGAAAACGAATTGGACTCTGCTCCTTGACAGCAAATGCCGAAGTGTCGTTGGCGATATCTCCCACGGCACCCACACCCTCGAGCCACATCTCCTCGGCAGCCTTGCGGGTGGCATCCTCACGCTCTTCGGCGGTGAAAAGGTTACGCGTGCGAGCCACACCTGCGGCAAAAGCAGCAAAGCCTCCGCGCCTCTCTACCTGCCCCGACAGATAGGATAGTTCGAGATGGCAATGTACATTTACAAGTGAGGGGACGAGAATGCCGGCATAGAACTCGACTCCCGCCATCGCATCGAGCCTCTCCCACCCTTCGATTGCGACAATCTGATCGTCACACAGCGTGATGAGCGGTTTAGATACTATCCCTGTGGGCAACAGAGCCAGATGCGAGGCTATCCTGCGCATCGAAGAGCGAGAGGAATTCATCGGCAAAGATTTTTATAACCAACTGCTTGGCATACAGCGAATCAACCGCCTCCTCAACCATCGGGATATGGACAATTTGAAGGTCGGTGACCGTAAGTCCCGTATGTAATTTTTTACTTTTATTCCTCGGCTTGATATCCTCCTCGGTGGGTTGGTAGATATCCACCACCAGGCGTTCACAATCCTTGTTGGCTTTGAGTGTGCGCAAAAACTCATCCTCCTCCGAGGTCTTACGCAGGAAGAATTGCTGACGTCCGAGCTGTGTGCTGTCGCTACGTTCGAACCATATCACCACCTTGCGCTGCGGGCTATTGTCGAGCGAATCAATCTTATAGCTGAACTGAACCTTATACTCACCCGGGCGGATATTGTTGAGAGTGATTACACGCTTGGTGCTATCCTTGAGGTTCTTGATTCGAATCAGCGAGTCGGCATACACGGTACGGGTGAAGAGTCGTTGAGCCGTGTTGTCGATGGTATCGAGCACCGCAACATCCTTTTCATAGAGCCTACCCTGCGCCTCGAGCATATCGATTGCAACCTCAACCACATCACCCAGACGTGCACTCTTACGCTTCGAGAAGTTACCGATGGTAAAGCGCACATCCTCAATCGAGTAGCCATACTTTTCGAATATAGGCTCGTAGAAGTTGAGCGTATCGGTGTCGATATTCTCGTTTTCGATGTAGGCATTCGTCAGGAACGCATCGCGGAATATGAGGGCAAGTGTCTTGTCCGGAATAATTTTATGACGAGAGCAGGCCACTGCCGCCGCAGCAAGCATCACCACCGCCAAAGATTTGAAAAATCGCTTCATTACAATATAGTTATCAAACTCTTTACTTTTTCACACTCTTTATCATCGTTCGCACCGTAGTTGCCGAGATGAGCGGAACTACCGCCGTAAATGCAGCCACTACAGCCACCACATCACCCCACCTCAACTCCACGGGGTAGGCATCAACCAAAAAACCATCGGTCGGCATAGCAATAATACCGAAGTGCTGCTGCATAAGCACAGTGACCACTCCGAATATCAGTCCCGCAGCACCTCCGATACCGCAAATCAAGATACCCTCGGCCGCAAATATCCTCCGTACCAGCGAGGTATCGGCACCCATAGCCCTCAACGTGACCATATCTCGCTCCTTGTCGATGATGAGCATCACCAATGCCCCGACAATCGAGAACGCAGCCACCACAAGCACCATTAGTGCGATGAAGAATATACCCCACTTCTCGTACTTCATCAGGCGATTGAGCGTAGCATTGAGCTCCTCGCGGGTTTCAACCTTAAACTCCTTGCCCAGCAGCTGCTCCAGCACAATCTTACCGCTCTGGGGCGAAACACCCTCGCGAACCTTCACAAATAGCGAGGTGGCCCTATCCCGATAATCAAAGAGCTCCTGCGCCTTACGGAGTGAGATAATAACATTACCTCCATCGGTCTGGGCATCTACCACAAAGATACCCGCCACCGGCAGCTCGGCAAGCGAGTAGCCATCCACGGGCAATAGTGTCGAGAAGGAGTTGCGCCGCACAGCGTAGATTCTTAAGTTGTCCGTAACAAAAGAGCGCAATCCCAAAGTGTATGCCACCCCCTGACCGACAACAACCTTATCGACATCCTCACCCAGAGCGACACAATAGTCTCCCGAGGTTATTGTTCTGACCACGGGGACGACCTCTGCATAGCGGTCATCCACACCACGAACATTGACCGTTGTGCGGTTGTCGTGATAGGCTACCAGAGCCTCCTGCTCGATGGCAAACGAATAGGCCTCGATCTCCTCTCTTTGGGCAAAGCCCGACTGCTCGACCTGCGCAATATCGAAGGTCACACCGCGCATGGGCGTCACCGTAAGATCGGCATCGAAGGCCGACCATGTCTGTCGCACCAGACCATCAAAGCCATTGAAGACCGAGAGGAGAATAATCATTGCCGCCACCGGCACACTCACCGCAACAAGGCTCACACCCGAGATGATATTTATCACCGAGCGTGAGT
>JBGUTM010000285.1:0-2932 GCA_045133075.1 Alistipes sp.
ATAGCACTTACAAAAGTTTGACATACTATATCTCGAATGATGGTACAGCAACCAACAAATTCCAGGTATATAGTGGTAAGAACCTCAACGATACAGACTTCGCATCTACCGGTGACCTTCACGCCGGCGATGAGGTTGTTGTTTGTGGAGATATTAAGAAGTATGGTTCTACTTACGAGTTCGACAAGAACAACTATATCGTATCGCTGAACTGTGGCCACGCAGCAGGTAGTGTTGAGCAGACTGTTACCTTCACTTCGAAGCCCGAGAGTGTAGAAGTTGGTAAGACCGCAACCGTTGCAGCAACAGCAAAGACTACCGTAACATACTCGAGCAGCAATACCGCTGTTGCAACTGTTGATGCAAATACCGGTGTTGTGACGGGTGTTGCAGAGGGTACTGTTACAATTACCGCTACTGCTGCTACGGAGGGTATCTACAAGCAGGCAACTGCAACTTACCAACTGACCGTAGAGGCTGCACAAAGTGGCGGTGGTGTAGTTGCTGGTACATATACTTTTGCAAGCACTAATAATACGCCCGAAGGTCTGCATACTTTGAATGAATATCTTACTTGTTTGTACACTAAGGCAGGTAGCAGCTCTCCATATACATATTCTTTCCGAGTATATAAAAATGATTCCTTTAATATTTCAGCAACCAATGGTGCAAAGCTGAAATCTATAACATTTAATTGTGATAATTCATCTTATGCAACAGCCTGCAAGGGTGGCACTGTGACATTGGATGCAGGAACAGTAACTACTACTACATCTTCAAATAATGTAACATTTACATTTAGCGGAAATGTTACTTCGTTTACAATTAAGGCATCGTCGGCTCAATTTAGAGCAAAAACTTGGAGTGTAAGTTACGAATGAGGCACGGGTAGCGAATCGGGAGGGGAGGTAACCCCTCCCGTCGCAGACCCTACCCCGGGATTGAATACGCCAACAATATCCTCGATAGGGGAGACCACTGCCACAGCGAGTGTGTCGGGTAGTGACTTCGCATATATCGCCGATGGCGTGACATTCTACTATGCACCCACTGCGGGTGGTGCTACGAAGTACCTGACAGCAACCATATCGGGCAACACCGCCTCGGCGAGCCTGACAGGTCTGACTGCCGGCACATCGTACACCCTCTATGCAGGTTGCACAGGCACGAATGGCACCGCGGTACAATCCTTGACAACAACATTCACAACCAAGGAGCCGGTGGTCGAGCCGGCAATAAACAAAACCTGGCTCGAGATTCCGGCAGCGATGACGAGCAGTGCGATGGGTGGTGTGACACTATCAAACCAGTGGCTCCACACATTCTACTACGGCTCGGAGAGCGACTCGAATCGCAACTACACGGTATGTTACGACAAGGGTAAGTTGACGACCTACTGGGTGGCGTATCCGCTCAACAGCTCGCACCACGGCTCGACAAATCGCACCGATGCGTGGGCTTACGTCAGCAGCTCGCTGCTCGCGGAGCAGTATCAGCAGAACATCAAGAGTGGCTCGTATCGCTCGTCAAGCAGTGGCGGCACCAACAACTACTCGCGTGGTCACCTGCTCCCCTCTGCCTCGCGTACCAAGAGTACCACGATGAACGAGCAGACGTTCCTCTCGGTAAATCTCGTGCCGCAAATCCACACCGGATTCAATGGTGGCGTGTGGCAGGACCTCGAGGCTGCGTTGCAGACTCTCTCGAAGAGTGACGACCTCTATATAGTGACCGGCACGGCTCTGCAAAAGGGCTCGAATGAGGAGATTGGTACGATGGCGCGAACCTACGACCAAAGTGGCAAGGAGATTGCCGTACCGCGCTACTTCTACAAGGTCGTGCTGAAGGTCAATTCGGCATCTTTGCCCACCTCGGCATCGGCAATAGGCTTCTGGTTTACCAACGAGTCGCACTCGGGCTCTTCTTACGAGAGTTTCGCCTGCAGTGTAGACGAAATAGAGCAGAAACTCGGTATGGATTTCTTCCCCAACCTGCCCGACACGGTCGAGCGCAGTGCCGAGGCCAACACCTCGTGGAGCTCGTTCAGCTCGTTCTAAACAGATAAGTTTATCTTGGAATAGCCACCTTCGGGTGGCTTTTTTTGTTTTTAGGGAGTTGCGGGAGTGTAGAACGGTTAGGGAGAGTAGGGCGGTTAGAAGATTAATTTTTGTGAATTTTGAATTTGTTTTACTATCTTTGTGCGATTATAATCGACAAAGTCACAAAACAATGAATATCGAAAAATTCCTTTTTGAGGCAGTGAAAAGCTCGGTAGAGGCACTCTATGGTGCGCTCGAGGGCGAACAACTGCAAATCCAGAAGACACGCAAGGAGTTCGAGGGCGACTACACCCTCGTAACATTCCCCCTGCTCAAGCGCAGCCGTAAATCGCCCGAGGCTACGGCCAACGAAATCGGCGAATATATGGTCGCAAACTGCAAGGAGGTGGCGGCATACAACGTCATCAAGGGCTTCCTCAACATATCGCTCGACCCCTCATTCTGGGCAGAGCGTTTCGGTGAGATATATGCTTGTGAGAACTTCGGCGAGGGCGAGCCTACGGGCAAGACCATTATGATTGAGTACTCTTCGCCCAATACCAATAAGCCCCTACACCTCGGACATATCCGTAACAACCTGCTCGGATACTCGGTGGCGCAGATTCTCAAGGCTAATGGTAACAACGTAATCAAGGTAAACCTGGTGAACGACCGCGGTATCCACATCTGCAAGTCGATGTTGGCGTGGAAACTCTATGGCGGTGGCGAGACACCCGAGAGCTCGGGTATGAAGGGCGACCACCTCGTTGGTAAGTACTATGTCGAGTTCGACAAGCACTACAAGGAGCAGATTAAGGAGCTTGTGGCGCAGGGTAAGAGCGAGGACGAGGCCAAGAAATCGGCTCCGATTATGCTCGAGGCACAGGAGATGT
>JBGUTM010000286.1:0-2297 GCA_045133075.1 Alistipes sp.
AAAACCTGCGAAAATTGGACGCAAAATACATTTTGCAGACGATGTTCCTGCGCGGAGAGTATAATGCCCAAAAGGCGGATAACACCACCGAGCGCGAGGGGACGGCTTGGTTGCATATTGTCGAGCAGTTGCGTCCCGAGAAGGTTATGGTCTACTCGCTTGACCGCGACACACCCTGCAAAACGCTCGAAAAGGTTACTCGCGATGAGCTTCAGCAGATTGCATCACGGGTGGAAGCTCTCGGTATCGAGTGCTCGGTAGCATAACAGACAAAACCAAAAGAATATCAGATACTTATATAAAATAAACAGGAAAATTATGGTGGATATTTTCGAACGCCTGGAGCGTAATGCCGGTGGCCCGATTGGACAATATATGAAGAACGTACACGGCTATTTTGCCTTCCCGAAGCTCGAGGGCGAGATTGGCCCGCATATGAGCTTCCGAGGCAAGCAGATGCTCAACTGGAGCCTTAACAACTACCTGGGTCTGGCCAACCACCCCGAGGTGCGAAAGGCCGATGCCGAAGGTGCCGCAGAGTTTGGTATGGCAGCCCCGATGGGTGCCCGTATGATGAGCGGACAGACCAAATACCACGAACAACTCGAACGCGAGCTGGCCGACTTTGTGGGCAAGGAGGATGCCTTCCTGCTCAACTTCGGATATCAGGGTATGATCTCGATTATCGACTGCCTGCTCACCCCACGCGATGTGGTGGTCTACGATGCCGAGGCTCACGCCTGCATCATTGACGGACTGCGCCTGCACAAGGGCAAGCGTTTTGTCTACGGCCACAACAACGAGGAGTCGCTACGCCTACAACTGCGCCACGCCACCGACCTGGCCAATGAGCAGAATGGCGGTGTGCTGGTCATCACCGAGGGTGTCTTCGGTATGAAGGGCGACCTCGGATTTCTCGATGTTATCTCTCGCCTGAAAAAGGAGTTCTCATTCCGTCTGCTGGTGGATGATGCACACGGATTCGGAACGATGGGACCCGGTGGTCGTGGTACGGCTGCGCACTTCGGCGTAGTAGATGATGTGGATGTTCTCTTCAACACCTTCGCAAAGTCGATGGCCGGTATCGGAGCCTTTGTCAGCGGTCCGCGCTGGCTTATCAACCTCTTCCGCTACAATATGCGCTCGCAGCTCTACGCCAAGTCGTTACCTATGCCGATGGTTATCGGTGCGCTGAAGCGCATGGAGCTCATCCGCAACCATCCCGAGTATCAGGAGAAGCTCTGGGAGATTACCCGAGCACTGCAAAAGGGCTTCACCGAGAACGGTTTCGATATCGGTGTTACCCAATCACCCGTGACGCCCGTATATATGAAGGGAGGCAACGAGGAGGGTACCAACCTGATTGTCGACCTGCGTGAAAACTATGGCGTATTCTGCTCGATTGTAATCTACCCCGTGATTCCGAAGGGCGAGATTATCCTGCGTATCATCCCCACCGCGGCACATACACTGGAGGATGTCGAGTACACGATTAACGCCTTCAAGGCCGTGCGCGAAAAGTTCGAGTCGGGATACTACAGTTCGATGCCCATACCCGATAAGGCCGACCCCGAGTTTAAGGTGAGATAAGAGTTTGGCGCGGTTTAAGTCTCAGGCTTTCTTCTCGATTGTCGGAGATAAATATAGAGGGATGACCACCGATGTCATCCCTCTATATTTGAGCCGAAACCGGGATTTACAACCATTGCTATGCAATAGTTGTTTCCGCTTGGCGCCTCGGCATAGTTTGCAAGCAACCTCTGCTCTCGGCTGTTGGCGCGGTTGAACGTCCGGGTTCCAATCCGGTTCCCTAAAGCAAAAATATAGAGGGATGACACTCAGTCATCCCTCTATATTTGAGCCGAAACCGGGATTTGAACCCGGGACCCCTTCATTACGAGTGAAGTGCTCTACCGCTGAGCTATTTCGGCAACAACGCAGGTGCGATTACCCGTTCGAGGTGCAAATATCGGAAAAAATTTCCGATTAAATCAAAAAAATCAAAAGCTAAATTGGGTAAATGTATCTTTTTTTGCCACTTTTTCGTTATATTCGCCTTGCCAAACAATCTTTGGGATAACACCTCAAAGTGAGGCATAAACCTAAAACTTCAAAATATGATTACGTTTCTCGTATGTCTAACCCTCCTCGTGGTGGCATATTTCACCTACGGCAGCTATCTCGAGCGCGTGTGCGGCTTGGATGCAACAAATCCTGTACCGTCACAAAGCTGCTATGACGGAGTCGATTACATTCCCCTGCCTCGCTGGAAGACATTCCTGATTCAGCTACTCAAC
>JBGUTM010000287.1:0-5559 GCA_045133075.1 Alistipes sp.
TTATCACAAGCGCCGCTTTTTGCATCATTACCCAAAATTAAAGCCGGCGTTTGCCGGCTTTTTTTTGAATACCCCTCTTTACTCCGTCTTGCCAAACTCTTCGCGTTGGCGTTGGTTCTTCTCGCTATGCTCTTTCCAGTCTGTCTGTGTCTCGAGCCAGTCGATAACCTCCTGGGTGAGGATATCGTTACGATCTTGCCACTCGTTGCGTTCCACGAGGCGTACACGATAGTCGCCGATGCGTTTCGATATTGGGAACTGAGGACGTGGCAGGGCCGACTTCACCGTGCGCTCCGAGGAACGGATGGAGCGTGTGAATACCGAATCCTGCGCAGGACGGCGATCCTCCTTCCAAGCAAAGCCATCCAGGAAGAGAGGCTGGCTCTCGGGAATCTTATCCATCGGGTATATCGTATATGTCGGGCTACCGCGGTAGGTAATGCCCGAGACGGTGCGATCCTCGATGTAGAAGGTCATATTGGCACTCTCAATATACATCAAGCCCTGCACCTCGGGAGATCCCTCCTCCTGCATATAATATATTGTGCGGGCATTGCCATCTACATCGTTACGATATATATTGTTATCGCGGAAGTGCGAAATCATCGTCTTGCCGGCTACCTGATTGTAGTGTAGCGTGTCGATCTTGGATACCATCATAGGCTTACCCGTGAACTCGGCGCGGACAATCTGCTGATTGGCGGTATACATATCGACCACCTCGGATGTTACCTGGTTTTGCTCGTGCCACAGCACAGGCTCGATATACATATGGATTATCGAGTCGAGGGTCGATGTTGAGAGTGAGTCGCACACGCCTTGGAAATCCTTGCGGAATATGCGCACATTGCGGTAGCCGAGCATCAGGCGGTAGGCGGTGTCGATAACTGCCGTATCAACCTTTACTGAATCAACAGCCAGCGAATCGATCGGCTTGGCGCAAATTGAATCGTAGAGAATCGTGTATAACGAGTCGTAGTGATGTCCATCGGCATAGAGTGTAGAGTCGGCCTTTGCACGTGTGAGTGAGTCTGCCCATTGGAACTTGACACCCTTACGTGTCAGACGGGCAATCATCTTGAGTTTGCGAGCCTCCTCACGGGCCTTGGCGCGAGCCTTCATCGTATCCTCACGTGCCTGCAAACGGTCGAGCATAGCGTTGCGCTTCTGTTGGCGCACCTCACCTATGGAGTCGAGTTGTGCCTTCTTGATTTTGGCCTTCACCATAGCCACCGAATCCTTCTGTCGTTTCTGCTCGGCACGCACCGCATCACGCTCCTTGCGGGCGATCTCCTTAAGCAGGGCTTTACGCTCGGCCTTGGGTAGGGTGTCGAGGCTCGCCTTGAGAGAGTCGAGTGCCGACATAACCTTCACGGCCTGTGTGCTATCCTGTGCCAGAGAGCCCGATGCTAATGAATCCGTTGCCGGGGTGTCGGTCGCGATAGTGTCGCTAACCTCGGGATTTTCGACTGCCTCGGTGGGGGACTTCACGGTGAGAGAGTCACCACCTACACCCATCTCGGCGTTACGCTCTGCTGATGGCAGTCGCTGCTCGGCATTGTCGAGGTGTCGGGGAGTCTGCTCCTTATTGTCGAGGCTCTTATTGCGGCGGCCACCCTTATCTTTGGCCCTCTCCTTATCCTTATCGCGGCGGTTGTGCTTCTCCCCATCCTTATCATCTTCGGGAGCCTGCTCCTCCGGGCTCTTCTCTGCCGCCTTTTGCAACTCGGCCTCGGCTCTCTTGATGCTATCGGCAAGACGTGCCTGCTCGGCCGCCTGCAACTCCTCCTGACGTTTGCGCTCGGCCTCAGCCTTGTCACCTTGAGTGGAGCGAGAGTAGAGCCACATCGTGTCAGCTCGCATAAATACCGAGTCGCCCTGCTCCATATCGTAACTTACGGCCGAGGGGTCGAGGGTAAGCAGTGCATTGCCCTGCTCCTTCCAATACTCTCCCCAGTCGCCAAATGCAAGCATCTTGTGCTTCTGGTCATCGAGCTGGATATTGTGACGCATAACTCCGTAGCCACGGTCGCGGTAGTAGTCGAGGCTGTCGCTCCAAATCTCCTCATTCTCAGTGAGGATATATCCGTTTTGGGTGATTACATACCGCTCGTTCTCCTTCTCGTAGGAGCCACGGTCGGCATAGAGATATTCGCCCTTGTCGTTCCAGATGTTGGTGTGGGTGAAGAACTGTGCATGGTCGCTGTTGATGTTGTAAATTACCGAGTCTCCAGTCATCTGGTACTCGTTGTTGGTCATCTGCACATTATTCACACAGATAATCTGGTCATCGTTGGCGTAGAAGTATCCGCGATCCGACTCGAGCATATTCTCCTCCTTGGTGACGATGCCGCCATCGGCAAATGTGCCTATGCTCTCGAGAGTGTTGAACCTGAACTTGTAGGTATAGAGCGTCACATCGCCATCCACAACCTTCACCAGCGGAGAGTGTACCTCTGCCTCGTTGATTTCGCCGTTGTACTCGGCGCGGTCACCATAGACGTAGGTTGTACCCTGATTTATCAGTACATTGCCGAAGCACTCGATACGCTTGTCACTATAACGCACCGCGCTATCGCAGACGATGACCGCTCCGTTGTGGTGAGCCACAAAGTTGCCCACAAGGCAGTAGACCGTGGAGTCGCCGTCAATGGTGATGGGGTAGACCACATCGGCCTTCAGATCGACAACCTTGCCATCCTGCTCCGAGCCTGTGTCGTTTGTCGCCAATGGTTGCTGGTCGATACGCATACGATGGTCGTATGCCGAGGCAAAGCCTGCCACGACAAAGAGAATAATCGCTATTGAAATAATCCTTGCTCGCACGGGATGTTGTTACTTAATCCATTTTTTGTTTGAAAAGTTGAGAGAGCGGTAGTCCGGGTCGATGTGGATATACATCTGCTCGATCTTCTTATCGACCCACTCGTCAAATACGCGGCTCTGCTTGTCGGAGAGGGCCATAGCCTCCAGACGCAGGTAGTCATCCTTGAGAGATGCGGGGTGTGGCGGTATAATCTCTACGAGTTTGACGATTTTACTCAGATTGTTACCCACCAGATCCTGGCTCTGGAATGCGGGCGAAATCTCGCCAACCTTCAGCTTGCGGATGGCGTTGTAATCCTCGATACTCTTGCCTCGACCCATACCGAAATCCTCCTCGAGCAAGCGTGTGGCAGTGAGCTTGGCATCGTAGGCGTTGTAGTGCTCCAGTATATCGTGGTTGGTCACGATGCCTCCGTTCTGTTTCGAGTGGACATCATCCGAGAACTTGGCAGCTGCCGCCTCGAAGGTTATCGAATCCTTGCGGATAAGGTCGGCGATGCTGTCGAGCTCCTGCAGGGGCTCGATGAGCTCCTCGGTGGTGTAGGTCGGTCGCAGAAGTATGTGGCGGCAGTGGTAGAGCTCACCCTTGCGGTCGATAAGTTGGATGAGGTGGAATCCGAACTCGGTCTCCACAACCTCCGAAACCTGTCCGGGCTTCAGTTCGCTCAGCGCATCGGCAAAGGGTTTTACGAAACCGGCCAATGCGGTAGGCTCCATCTCGCCTCCGTGGATGGCGGCACCATCGACAGAGTACATACGCGCCATAGTCGAGAATTTGGTCTTGCCCGTGATGATTCGCTCGCGCATCTCGAGCAGACGCTCCTTGGTACGCTGCTTGGCTGCAACGATCGATTTGGGCAATCGGGTGATCTGTGCATAGACATACTGCTTGGCGATTATCGGCAGGCTATCCTTGTCGAGCTCTTTGTAGTAACGCTCGACCTCGCCCGGGGTAATGGTCACCTTGCTTGTCACCTCGTTCTGCATAGCCGAAGCGTAGGACTGCACCTCCAGACGGCGGCGCAACATCTCGCGGATGTGGTATATCTGCATATTGTGTTTCCTCTCGAGCGCAGGGATTGAGCCCTCCTCTTCTACCCATTGGTTTACCTGTGTCTCGGCTCGGCTGGACAGATCGTTGGTATTGACATCTACCGAGTCGATAAGAGCCTGATTGTAGAGCAACTTCTGCAACAACAGGGCCTCGAGAGCCTCAGTGAAGGGGTCGTTATCTGAGGTGTAACCCGCCTCGCGGCGGCGTTGTGTCAAATCGTTGGCTGTACTTACCACCTCGGAGTGGAGTATGGACGAGCCGCCGACCACGGCGACAACCTTGTCGAGCATAACCTGTCGCTTCTGTGCCGTAACGCCAGCAATCAATGCGGCGGCAACCACCGAGAGGGCAACTATCTTTTTAATCATAACTTTGTATAGTGTCTTTTTTAGTTTTCGGTATACTTATAAATTCGAGCGTGTCCGCTCTCGAGAGCCTGTGTGCGTATGGCCTGTTCGCGGTTGCGTATCGCCTCGCTGCGGCGCAGTGTACGCAGTATGCGTGTTATATCCTCGCGGGCAAGCTCCGGTGGGCGCACATCGCCTTTGCGCAGTACCTCCGTAATCTGGAAGTAGAAAATCTGACCTTCGGCACTCATCTTCTGTACGGCATCCCTCTTCTCGAGCAGTGAGTCGTAGTTGCGAGAACGCAGCGTGGGTAGCACTGCCAGAAAATCGCTCCAGTCGCTCCACTCGGTGAACTCCTTGAGCATAAAGCCATTCTTGATGCAGATATCCTTGAAATCTTTCTGGCGTTCACTCTTGGGTGAGCGCATCATATCGTATAGTTTGTCGCGCTGGCGATACTTCTCGCTCAACGCCACCACGCGGCCCTTGACTATGGTCTTGTCGAGACGGAACTCCGACTTGTGGGCGTTGTAGTAGGCCTCCACATCCTCATCGGTGACGATTGTGGTCGGCTCGTTGTCGATGTAATACTGCTCGATTTTGTGGATCAGCAGTGATTGACGATACTCCTCAACCTTACGTTCGATGTCGCCTGCCGATGCCGAGAAGATCAACTCGGCCTCCTCCAGCTTGAGCTGCTTGGCAATCCAGCGGTCGATATACGCGCCGACCATATTTGCGCTGTCGGCACCCGAGAGGGCCTGCGGGATTGATTGTTCCAGGTCGGACATACGCAACTCCTTACGGCCCACACGCGCAACGGTGGTGTCGTCCACAAAATAGTTGGGCAACTCCTGACACGCCACGCAGGTCGCGGCGATGAAAATGGTGGCTATTTTAGATAAAAAACGCATATCCAATCGACAAAGATAGTTATTTTACCCGAAATAAACGTATTGCGTAGCAATAATATTTTCTTGGTGGTAAGTTTTTTTGTCGAATGGGGTGGGAGTTTGTCTGATTTTACTATATTTGGCCCTGAAACCAATATGTCGTAACGTATGAGAAAAGAGTTAAAACCCCGAGATCATTCTCTGATTTTGAAGGCTTTCCGTTTCTATTTGCAGTTTGTGAATTCAGGCCTTTATTTCCGCAAGGAGCATATCGTTGGTATAGAAAAGGTCCCGATGAATGGTACGCCGCTGGTGATTGTTTCAAACCACCAGAACTGTCTTAATGACCCCCTCTCGGTCGCGATGAATCTGACCGACCGCCGTATGAACTTTATCGCCCGCGCCAATGTCTTCAAGAATCCGATAGCCGGCAAATTCT
>JBGUTM010000288.1:0-18680 GCA_045133075.1 Alistipes sp.
GCCTTCTGGTAGGGATAGCACATATCTGCACCCGAGAGGAACTGCGCCTTCTTGATATTGACAGTCTTGCCGGTCTTTGCTGCTGCCACCAGCAGATCGGTCTGGCGACAGAGGAATGCCGGAATCTGCAACACATCGACAACCTCCCCCACCGGTGCTGCCTGCCACGACTCGTGAATATCGGTCAGCAGGCGTACACCCCACTTCGAACGAACGTCCGAGAGCATTTGCAAGCCTCGCTCTATCCCCACTCCTCGATACGAAGAGAGTGATGTTCGGTTGGCCTTATCGAACGAAGCCTTGAAAATTACATCGACCCCCAGACGCTTATTGATATCGGCTACGCGCTCGGCAACAGTGTCGAGCAGCTCGGCCGACTCGATAACGCAGGGGCCTGCAATAAAAATTGGTTTCATCTCTTTAATATCTATTTGAGAGCATTAATAACTCTCTGGTTTATTTCGCGAATACGCTTAACGTCCATCTTAACAACCTTGCGGTCGTAGGTCACAAATCCATTAACCTCGCCCTCAACATCGGTGGTCTGCGTGTAGATTGCGCCCGACATTCCCTGCGGAATGAAGGGCAAAATCATCTCGGCATACTCCACATAGGTGCGGGTAACATCCTCCATATCCTGACGGTTACCACCATAGCCCCAGTTCTTCATATCGGGATTCCAGAGGTGATCCTTAACCGGCAGACCGATACCGCCATACTCACCCAGCATCAAGATATAATCTGCGTGATGAACACCCATACAGGGCTTGGGATAGTTGTGCCAATCCATAATATCGCCACACTCACGCAAGTTACCACCACTGGCGGGGTTGATCAGGCGCGAGAAGTCACGCTTGAAGGTCCACTCTGTAACCTTCTCGGTATCGAACTGCGACCACGCCTCATTGAACGGCACCCAAACAACTACGGATTGGAAGAAGCGGCAGAAATCCATAATCTCGCCCCACTCCTTATAGTAGTTGCGCTTGAACTCGGCTGCGAGCTCGGTATCCGAACCTCCGTTAATCTGGTGACGAGCCCACGAGTAGGGACGCTTCTGCTCGCCACTGGGCATATCCTGCCATACCAACATACCCAACTTGTCGCAGTGGTAGAACCAACGTGCCGGCTCAACCTTGATATGCTTACGGATGGTGTTAAATCCGAGCTCCTTGGTAAACTTGATATCCCACGCCAGGGCCTCATCGGTCGGAGCTGTGTAAAGACCATCGGGCCACCAACCCTGATCGAGCGGGCCATACATAAATATAGGCTTGCCGTTGAGTGTTGCGCGGAGGTGACCGAACTCATCACGAACTCTACCTACCTCACGCATTGCGGTATAAGAGTCTGCGCTATCCACAACCTTGCCCGCCTGCTTGAGCGACACCTTCAGATCGTAGAGATGCGGGGTGTCGGGAGTCCACAACTTCGCATCTGCAACGTGCACCTTAACGGCCATACCGCAGGGGGCAGTGCCCTCGCCAACCTTTGCTCCATTGTCGAACACCTCAACGGTAACCAGGCCATCCTCTATTGCACACTCCGTATTAACGATGATATCACTGTGTCGCAAATCGCTCTCGGGGAGGATATTAACAATATGATTCTGCTTTGCCACGGGCTCCATCCATACGGTCTGCCAGATACCCGAAACGGGGGTGTACCAGATATTTCCACCCTTGGTAAGCTGCTTACCTACAGGCTGCTCACCCTTCTCGGTGGGATCCCATACGCGGACAACCAACTTTTGAGCACCCTTCTTGTTGAGGGCTGCGGTGATATCGCACGAGAACGGGGTAAAACCGCCTGTATGGCTACCCACAAGAATATCATTAACGTACACATCGCTCTGCCAATCCACAGCTCCGAAGTTGAGCATCACTCTATGCGAAAGCCACTTCGAGGGCACGGTGAACTCGCGCTCATACCAGAGCAGTTGCTCATCGGTGAGCAGTCGCTGCACACCCGAGAGTGCCGACTCCACAGCAAACGGAACAAGAATCTCTCCATCATACTGTGCCGGCTTAGCTGCATCTATCTCGGTGATGGCGTAACTCCACAATCCATTAAGGTTCTGCCACTCCGAGCGTACAAGCTGAGGTCGGGGATACTCGGGAAGGGGGTTCGAAGGGTCTACCTTATCTGCCCACTCGGTACGAATCTTATCGCCCGCAATCTTCCACTCTGCCGAGGCGGTCGAAATGCCGACCACGAAAAGTGCTACTGCCAAAAGGATTTTTTTCATAGTTTTAAGTTTTTGGTATTGGTTTTAATTCGATACTACTTTATTATTTGCTCTTATTTGCCACTTATTTCCCACCGGTCAAAAACGCCTCGGCACGCGCCAAATCCTCAGGCGTGTCGATACCGATGGTCTCGACATTCGAGATGCCGACACCAATTTTATAGCCATTCTCTATCCAGCGAAGTTGCTCGAGCGACTCAGCCTTCTCGAGCGTGGATTGAGGCAGGGATGTCACCTCGCGCAACGCGCTCGCGCGGAACGCATACATACCTATATGCTTATAGAAGGTGTGACACTTGAGCCACTCCTCCCTCTCTACACCACGCAGGTAGGGAATCACCGAACGCGAAAAATATACCGCCTGCGACTCGGCATCGAGCACCACCTTAGGCGAGTTGGGATTCTCGAGAGCCGCGAGGCCATCCTCCTCCGTGAAGGGTTTTACCAGGGTGGCAATATCAGTCGAGGGGTTGTCGAAGCAACGCTTGATGGACTCGAGTTGCGAGGGATGGATAAAGGGCTCGTCACCCTGCACATTAACCACCACGTCAAACTCTCCGCCCACCTTACAGAAGGCCTCATAACAACGGTCAGTACCGCTTCGGTGGTCGGGCGAGGTCATTACAACCTTGCCACCGAATGCTTCAACAGCCTCAAAGATACGTTCATCGTCCGTAGCCACCACAGCCTCATCTAATACGCCTGCTACCTGTTCATACACTCGCTGAATTACAGGCTTGCCACCCAGCATAGCCAAAGGCTTGCCCGGAAAGCGGGTCGAGGCGTAACGCGCCGGAATAATTGCAATAAACTTCATAATAATCTGTGATTATAATTGAGAATCGACAATTAAATTAGTGCTAATTTAAGTACCTCCTCATTTGTGCGGACATAGTGGAAGGTCATACCTGCGCGGTACTCCTCCTTCACCTCCTCGATATCCTTGCGGTTATCCTCCGAAAGGATAATCGTATTGATTCCGGCACGCTTTGCCGCCAAAATCTTCTCCTTCACTCCACCAACGGGAAGCACTCGTCCGCGCAGGGTCGTCTCGCCCGTCATCGCGATACGCTCCTTAACCTTACGGCCCGTATAGGTCGATGTTATCGAGGTAATCATCGTAATACCAGCCGAGGGACCATCCTTCGGAATAGCACCCTCCGGAACGTGGATGTTGATATCGTTCTTCTCGAACACCGCGGGGTCGATACCCAACTCTGCGTGGTGGGCCATAACCCACTCGTGAGCGATAGTTGCCGACTCCTTCATCACATCGCCCAGATTACCCGTGAGCGAAATTTTACCCTTGCCCGGGGTCAGCAGCGACTCGATATAGAGGATATCGCCACCCACCTCGGTCCACGCAAGACCCGTAACCACACCGACCATATCCTTAATATCGTACTCATCGTTACGGAAGCGCGGCTTGCCGAGAATCTTCTCGATATCTGATGCTGAAATCTCGGGAGCAAAGGCCTCGTCAAAGGCGATATGCTTTGCTCTTGCTCGAGCAAGTTTGGCAATATGTTTATCGAGCGAGCGGACACCCGACTCACGAGTATACTCCGAGATAATCTTCTCGACAATGGCCGGAGTGAGAATCAGCTCCTCAGCCTTCACACCGTGAGCTTCTCGCTGCTTGGGCAGCAGGTGGTCCAGCGCAATGCGAATCTTATCCTCGAGGATATAACCCGATATGTTAATCATCTCCATACGGTCGCGCAGTGCAGGGTTGATATTGCCCACATTGTTGGCCGTAGCGATAAAGAGCACCTTCGAGAGATCATACTCCATATCGATATAATTATCGTGGAAGGTGGTATTCTGCTCGGGGTCGAGCACCTCAAGCAGGGCACTCGAAGGATCTCCGTGGTTGCTCACCGTAATCTTATCGACCTCATCGAGGATAATCACCGGATTCGAGGAGCCGCAACGCTTGATGGTATCAATCACACGACCCGGCATAGCACCGATATAGGTGCGGCGGTGTCCGCGAATCTCGGCCTCATCGTGCAGACCGCCGAGCGAGATACGTCCGAACTTACGACCCAGGGCCGCTGCCACCGACTTTCCGAGCGAGGTCTTACCCACTCCCGGAGGGCCATAAAGACAGAGAATCGGAGACTTGAGATCACCCTTAAGTTTGAGCACAGCCAAGTGCTCAAGGATGCGCTCCTTGACCTCCTCCAGACCAAAGTGGTCGTCATCGAGTTGTTTGCGGGCACACTCCAGGTCGAGATGATCTTTGGTCACATCATTCCACGGCAACTCGAGCAACAGGTTCAGGTAGGTCATCTGCACCGAATACTCCGCCACAGCGGGGTTGATGCGCTCGGTCTTCTGCAACTCCTTCTCGAAACGCTCGGCAACCTCTTTAGGCCAATTCTTCTTCGCAGCAGCCTCGCGCATATCGGCAATCTCAGCATCCTCGGTGTTGCCAAGCTCCTCCTGGATAGTACGCATCTGCTGTTGGAGGTAGTAGTCGCGCTGCTGGCGGTCAATCTCCTGCTTAACCTTCTCCTGCAACGAGTTCTTCAGCTCGGCGAGTTGCTGCTCACGCACAAGAATTTCGAGAGCCTTGCGAGCACGTGCCAACAAGCCCGGAGCCTCGAGCAACGACTGTCTATCCTCATCCGAGAGCTCCATATTCGAGCAAATAAAGTTGATAATACCCCGCTTCGAGTCGATATTCTTAATCGCAAAAGCTGCCTCCTTGGGCATCGTGGGCGAGATATTCACAATCTGCAACGCTACATCGCGGATTGACTCGACAAGAGCGTCAAATTCCACATTATTCTCTCCCGGCTCGCTGTCGTAGAGCGGATTCACCCTCGCCACAAAGAAAGGCTCGGTCGAGAGGTACTCGCCCACCTCAATCTTACCCAGACCGCGCAAAATTACGGTCAGGTTACCGTTAGGCATCTCCAGAATCTTAATAATCTGTGCCGCCGTACCGATTTTATACATATCATCGGGTGTCGGGGTTTCGACCTCGCTGTTACGCTGAAGCACCGCACCGAGCATTCCACTCTCGGCATTGACACTACGCACCAGAGCGATACTCTTCTCGCGGCCGACAGTAATCGGCGTAATCGCTCCCGGAAAGAGTACCGAGCTACGCAGAGTAAGAATGGGCAGGGTCTCGGGGACCTTAACATCCTCGATGGGCTCATCCGTCTCGCCCGTGACGATGGGGATAACCTGATGGCGTCCGTCCATAAGGTCGGGCAGGGCATTCAGGTCATCAATCAATTCAATATCGTTATTCTTCTTTGTCATATATTCGTTGTTTACTTTCGTACTTTATCTTGCAAAGATAACGATTTTTGGCAGAACTCTATTACATTATCCACAAAAATAGAACGAAAAACCTCCTCAAAACGATATTAAGGCCATTTTGTATGGCTCTTTTACCATAAAATTGTTACATTTGCGCTCAATACTGACTTTATTACAGAGATTAACAAAATACAATATGTCACTCTACATTCCGTCAAAATACGAGAATCCGCTGCCCGATATCGAAAGCACCGAGCGTGCTATCAAGCAGGTGAAGGATATGTTCCAAAACAACCTCTCGGCACAACTCGCCCTGCTGCGCGTTACTGCCCCCATTGCCGTAATGAAAAACACGGGTCTGAACGATGACCTCAACGGCACCGAACAGGCAGTAACCTTCCCCGTGAAGAGCGTGGGCGGAGCCACCGCCGAAGTTGTGCACTCGCTGGCCAAGTGGAAACGACTGAAACTCGCACAGATGGGCACCGTAGCCGGACGCGGAATCTATACCGATATGAACGCTCTGCGACCCGAGGAGGATGCCGACAATATCCACTCCATATATGTTGATCAGTGGGATTGGGAGCAGGTAATCTCGCCCGAGCAACGCACCGTAGCCTTCCTCAAGCAGACCGTGCGCCGCATCTACGAGTCGATAAAGGTAACCGAGAATAAGCTCTATGTCGAGTTCCCGCAGTTGCGCCCCCAGCTCCCCGAACATATCCATTTTATCCATGCTGAAGAGCTACTGCAACTCTACCCCGGCCTCTCACCCAAAGAGCGTGAAAACGAGATTACACGCCGCTACAAGGCTGTTTTTATCATCGGAATCGGAGGCCTGCTCTCGAATGGCGAGGCTCACGATGGACGCGCCGCCGACTATGACGATTGGAGCTCTCCAAACGAGGAGGGATACTTCGGTCTGAATGGCGACATTCTACTATGGAATCCCGTCCTCGAGTCGGCATTTGAGGTCTCGAGTATGGGTATCCGTGTCGATGCGGAGGCACTGCGCCGACAGCTCGCACTGCGAGGAGAAGAGCATAAGGCCGAGCTGATGTTCCACCGTATGCTACTCAATGGAGAGCTACCCCTCACCGTAGGTGGCGGTATCGGCCAATCACGTCTCTGTATGTTCCTGCTACGCAAGGCCCACATCGGCGAAATTCAAAGTTCGATATGGAGTGATACGATGCGTGAAGAGTGCCAAAAAGCAGGAATTTATTTGGCGTAGCCAAACAAAATTCAGAATGCAAAATTCAAAATTCAAAATTAATTTCATATTTTTGCACGCAAAATATAATTAAACCAAGGTATAAACTATGCAGATTGCCGACAAATACACTCCGCAGGATATCGAAGCGAAGTGGTATGACTATTGGGAGAAGAACAGACTTTTCCACTCCGAACCAGATGAGCGTGAACCATATACAATCGTAATCCCACCACCAAACGTAACTGGTATGTTGCATATGGGTCACATCCTCAACAACACCTTACAGGATGTGCTGGTGCGCCGCGCACGTATGATGGGCAAGAATGCCTGTTGGGTGCCGGGTACCGACCACGCATCTATTGCAACCGAGGCGAAGGTCGTTGCCAAGCTCAAGGCCGAGGGTATCGAGAAATCTTCGCTTACCCGCGAAGAGTTCCTCAAACACGCCTGGGAGTGGAAGGAGAAGCACGGTGGCATAATCCTGCGTCAGCTGCGTACACTCGGCGCTTCGTGCGACTGGGAACGTACCTGCTTTACGATGGACGACCCCCGCACCGAGGGTGTAATCAAGGTGTTCTGCGACCTCTACCAAAAGGGTAAAATCTATCGCGGTGTCCGTATGGTAAACTGGGACCCCTCGGCAAAGACCGCCCTCTCGGATGAGGAAGTAATCTACAAGGAGTCACAGGGTAAACTCTACTATCTGCGCTACGTGGTTGAGGGTTCGGACAAGGCCCTCATCGTAGCTACCACTCGTCCCGAGACCATCCTGGGCGATACCGCTCTCTGCGTAAACCCCAATGACGAGCGTTACAAGTGGCTGCCCGAGGATGCTCGAGTAATCGTTCCGCTGGTCGGCCGCTCGATTCCCATCATCCGTGACGAGTATGTCGATATCGAGTTCGGTACCGGTGCGCTGAAGGTCACTCCGGCACACGATGTGAACGACTATATGCTCGGTGAGAAGTACGGACTGGAGGCCATCGACATCTTCAACGATGACGGCACAATCAACGATAAGGTGGGTATGTATGTAGGTATGGAGCGTTTTGAGTGCCGCCGCGTAATCGAGGGCGACCTCGCCGCCGTAGGCCTGCTCGAGAAGACTGAGGCCTACACCAACAACGTGGGATATTCGGAGCGCACGGGCGTAGCCATCGAGCCGAAGCTCTCGATGCAGTGGTTCCTCTCGATGGAGGAGATTGCAAAGCCTGCAACCAAGGCCGTGCTGGAGGATGTTATCAAGTTTGTACCCGAGAAGTACAAGAACACATATCGTCACTGGATGGAGAACATCAAGGATTGGTGTATCTCGCGTCAGTTGTGGTGGGGTCAGCGCATCCCGGCATACTATCTGCCCAAGGGAGGATACGTTGTTGCCGAGAGTGCGGAGAAGGCCCTCGCACTGGCACAGCAGAAGGATCCCTCACTCACCGCTGCCGACCTGCGTCAGGATGAGGATGTACTCGACACCTGGTTCTCTTCGTGGTTGTGGCCCATCTCGGTATTTGACGGCATCCGCAACCCCGACAACAAGGAGATTTCGTACTACTACCCCACCAACGACTTGGTGACCGGTCCCGACATCATCTTCTTCTGGGTGGCGCGTATGATTATGGCAGGTTACGAGTACCGCAATGAGAAGCCCTTTGGCAACGTATATTTCACCGGTATCGTGCGCGACAAGATTGGTCGCAAGATGTCCAAACAGCTCGGCAACTCACCCGACCCGCTCGACCTGATTGCCAAGTATGGCGCAGACGGTATCCGTATGGCGATGATGCTCTGTACAAGTGCAGGTAACGATATTATGTTCGATGAGTCGCTCTGTGAGAATGGCCGCAACTTCGGCAACAAGATATGGAATGCCTATCGTCTGATCAACGGCTGGAGCGTAGATGAGTCGCTCGCACAGAGCGAGAATAATCACCTGGCAGTTGAGTGGTTCCGCCACAAGCTCAATCAGGCACTTGCCGAGATCGAGGCGAACTTCGATTCGTATCGTCTTTCGGAGTCGCTGATGGTGGCTTACAAGCTCTTCTGGGACGACTTCAGTGGTCGCTACCTCGAGATTGTAAAGCCTGCATACGGTGTCCCCATCGACAAGACCACAATCGAGGCTACCCGCTCGTTCTTCGAACAGTTGATGCTCATCCTCCATCCCTTTATGCCCTTTGTTACCGAGGAGATTTGGCAGGCTCTCTCGCCCCGCAAAGATGGCGAGTCGATTATGGTCAGCCCGATGCCCCGCGCCGAGGCCTTCGATGAGAAGGTATTGGCTCGCTTTGAGTTGATGCAGGAGGCTGTATCGGCAATCCGCAACATCCGTAAGCAGAAGAACCTCGCGCAGAAGGAGGCTCTGGAGGTGAAGGTTATCGCCGATGAGAACTATCCCTCGGAGTTTGAGCCCGTACTCACGAAACTTGCAAACGCATCTTCGGTAGAGAAGGTTTCGGAGAAGGACAGCACTGCCGTAGGCTTTATCATCAAGACCACGCAGTACTTCGTACCGATGGGTGACAAGATCGACAAGGAGGCCGAGATTGCTACCCTGACCAAGGATTTGGAGTACTATGAAGGTTTCCTTGCGAGCGTTATGAAGAAGCTCTCGAATGAGCGTTTCGTAAGCTCGGCACCCGAGAAGGTGGTAGCCAACGAACGTGCAAAGCAGGCCGATGCCGAGGCGAAGATTGCAGCCCTCAAGGAGCAGCTCACAGCCCTCAAGGCGTAAGGAGTTAGGCAGATAAGGTCCAAACCGGGCAAGGTCTAAACCGGATACGGTTGGGCTATAAATTGAAGCAAAAACCAAGAAAAATTTGGCACAGATTACGATATACACTGACGGCTCGGCACTCGGTAATCCGGGTGCCGGCGGTTATGGTATAGTTCTCATCTCGGGTCCTCACCGTAAGGAGCTCTCGCAGGGGTTTCGCCTGACGACCAACAACCGAATGGAGCTTATGGCGGTATGTGTGGCACTCGAGGCTCTCAAGCAGGATGGCAATGATGTTACGATATACTCCGACTCGAAATATGTGGTCGAGGCGGTCAATCAGCGTTGGCTGTTCGGATGGGAGAAGAAGGGCTTTTCGGGAAAGAAGAATCCCGACCTATGGATGCGCTTTTTGAGAGTCTATCGCCGCCACCAAGTTCGCTTCATCTGGGTCAAGGGACACGCCTCGACAGTTGAGAACAACCGTTGCGACCAACTGGCCGTAGCTGCCGCCAATAGTGGGCATCTGCTTGAGGATTTCGGCTACGACAAATCGGAGTAGGAGAAGATTTATTAAAAAATAGAGCTAAAAAGATTCGGAATTGCACAAATTCCGAATTATTTTTTTATATTTGTAAGCAAAGAATCTTAAAACCTAAAGAGTAATGGCTAAAATAAAAGGTAAAATCGTAGTCGATGCCGAGCGTTGCAAGGGTTGCGGAGTCTGTGTAGCTTCGTGTCCGCTCGATGTGCTCGCGCTATCGACTTTCGTGAACAGCAAGGGCTATCCCGTGGCAGAGATGGCCAAGCCCGATGCCTGCACAGGTTGTGCCTCATGTGGTATTATCTGCCCCGACAGTTGTATAACCGTCTATCGACAGAAATTTGAGTAGAGCTATGGCTGAAAAAGAGGTAAAATTGATGAAAGGCAACGAGGTTATCGCCCACGCTGCCATTCGCTACGGATGTGACGGATACTTCGGCTACCCTATCACTCCGCAGTCAGAGGTTATGGAGACCCTTATGGAGCTCAAGCCCTGGGAGACGACCGGAATGGTTGTCCTGCAGGCGGAGTCGGAGGTCTCGTCTATAAATATGGTCTATGGAGGTGCTGCAACCGGCAAGAGAGTGATGACATCGTCTTCGAGCCCCGGAGTGAGCCTAATGAGCGAAGGTCTGAGCTACCTGGCAGGTGCCGAGCTTCCGTGTCTGGTGGTCAATTGTCAGCGCGGCGGTCCGGGTTTGGGAACCATCCAGCCCTCACAGGGCGACTACTTCCAGGCCTGCAAGGGTGGTGCTCACGGTGACTTCCACCTTATCGTGCTGGCTCCTAACTCGGTACAGGAGATGCACGACTTTGTGGCTGACGGCTTCGATTTGGCATTCAAATATCGCAATCCTGCAATGATTCTGGCTGACGGTGCTATCGGTCAGATGATGGAGAAGGTGACACTCTCTCCGCAGCGTCCCCGCAAGACCGATGCCGAGATTGAGGCTGAGTGTCACTCGTGGGCCGCATACGGCAAACCCGCCGACCGTGAGCGTAATGTGGTAACATCGCTCGAATTGCGCCCCGAGGCTATGGAGAAGATTAACCAACGCCTGCAGGCCAAGTACAAGGCTATGGAGGAGAACGAGGTGCGCTACGAGGCTATCGAGTGTGATGATGCTGACTACATCATCGTAGCATTCGGCTCATCGGCACGTATCTGTTCGGCAACAGTCGAGATTGCTCGCGCCGAGGGTCTGAAGGTGGGTCTGTTGCGCCCCATAACCCTCTATCCCTTCCCCAAGAAGGTGTTGGCGGAGTTGGCTGAGCGTGGCGTGAAGGGTTTCCTCTCGGCCGAGCTCAACGCAGGTCAGATGGTTGAGGATGTACGTCTTGCGGTCAATGGCAAGGCTCCCGTGGAGCACTACGGACGTCAGGGCGGCTCTCTCTTTACGCCCGATGAGGTATTCAAGGCTTTGAAAGATAAAATCATTAACAGATAGCGACTATGGCAGAAGTAGAATTGAAACAGGAGAATATCGTTTATGCGAAGTCCAAGCTGATGATGGACAACGTGATGCACTACTGCCCGGGTTGCAGTCACGGAACGGTACACAAGCTCATCGCCGAGGTTATCGAGGAGATGGGTCTCGAACATAAAACAATGGGCGTAAGCCCCGTAGGATGTGCTGTATTTGCCTACAACTACATCGACATCGACTGGGCCGAGGCGGCACACGGACGTGCCTGCGCAGTGGCTACAGCGATGAAGCGTCTCCACCCTGACCGTATGGTCTTCACCTACCAGGGAGATGGCGACCTCTCGGCAATCGGAACCTGCGAGACCATTCACGCTGCTGCCCGTGGCGAGAATATCGTGGCAGTATACATCAACAATGCAATCTATGGTATGACCGGCGGTCAGATGGCTCCGACAACCTTGCTCGGTATGAAGACGGCAACGACCCCCTACGGCCGCGACCCGCGTCTGAATGGCTACCCCTACAAGATTTCGGATATGTTGGCTCACCTGGACGGCGTATGCTACCTCACTCGTCAGAGCGTACACACACCCGCCAATGTGCGCAAGTGTAAGAAGGCTCTGCGCAAGGCGTTTGAGAATGCAATGGCCGGCAAGGGTTTCTCGATGGTCGAGGTGGTTTCGACCTGCAACAGCGGCTGGAAACTCTCGCCCGTGAAGGCCAACGAGTGGCTCGAGCAGAATATGTTACCCTTCTATCCGCTGGGCGATGTGAAGGATATTTAATCAAGGGGAGGATAAACTATGAAAGAGACTTTAATTATAGCAGGCTTCGGAGGACAGGGTGTCCTCTCGATGGGTAAGATTCTCGCCTATGCGGGCGTGATGCAGGATTTCGAGGTTACGTGGATGCCCTCCTATGGCCCCGAGATGAGAGGTGGCACGGCCAATGTAACCGTAATCCTCTCGGACAAGCGCATCTCATCGCCCATAGCCTACGAGTACGATACGGCAATAATCCTCAATCAGCAGTCGATGGATAAGTTCGAGGCGCAGGTCAAGCCGGGTGGCACGCTCATCTATGACGTGAACGGTATAACCCGCCACCCCGAGCGTAAGGATATCAACATCTACTCGATAAATGCCACCGAGGAGTGTGCCAAGATGGGCAACGCCAAGCTCTTCAACACGATGATCCTGGGCGGCTACCTCAAGGTATGTCCCGTGGTGAGCATGGAGAATGTGATGAGCGGACTCAAAAAGTCACTGCCCGAGCGTGCGTGGAAGATGCTCCCCGCAAACGAGGAGGCTATTCGCCACGGCGGCGAGATTATCGCAGAGGTGAATACTATTGGCCAATAGCCTTTGGCTTTAATTGACAGTTGAGAATTGACAATTGAGAATTGACAATTAAAGGTATTCTGTTTATTGACTTTGACGCAATAATTATCCATTTTCAATTTAGCTAATAGCTAATAGCAAAAGAGCCTGCTTTCGCAGGCTCTTCTTTTACTTTACTCTACCTTCTTCCAGTAGCGAGAGAGCGAGATGGGACCCAGAGAGCCCTTCACGCGGAGTGTGGTCGCATCATCAAACGAGCACTCCACCTTGTAGGTCTTGCCATTGATAGGCTTGTAGACCTTACCGCCGCCCCACACATTATCCTCGGCATTGTAACGGATACCGTAGACAACCACAATCTGATCGGCAGGCACCTTGCGCAACTCGGGATTGGGGTTTTTCTCATCCATCTTGCGACTACCGTCTGCATTGTTAGGCTCCGAGAGCCAGATAATCTGACCCTGATAGGTACCATCATCACACTTCGTAAAACGAACTTTCGACTGACGACCCTCCTCCTCAACTTTGTAGACGCCAACAATCTTGTCGGCCGGAGTCTGCGCAAAGGCATTCGCTGCAAAGGTCACCATCAGGGCGCAAAGGCCCAATTTCCATAACTTCTTCATAACTTTTTTTTCGATTTTCGGTTGATTAAACATTGTCTGATTATGATTAACATAATCAGCTATAGTGCAAATATCGTAATTATCGGTCAGAGTAGCAATTTTTAGTGACCGATACCCAGATGCGGGGACAAATACAACCCTGATGGGGCAAAATCGCGGATAGTGTGGTAAAAATAGATCAAAACAGTGAGGGTGTCCGCAAACGAACACCCTCCTCATCAAAATAAACTAATCGAATACTAACTTACTACTGATTACTTTGACGTTTTTCGTATTCAGCCTTGGCGCGAACAGCCAGCTCATCCTCGATTTTGTAGAGTTTCATAAGCTGTTTGGGGCTAATGACCTCCTCGAAAATCAGGATATAGTTCTTGCGCACCATAGCAACATTGATTGTGTTATCGAGGCGAGCTCGCATAAACTCGTTGATATCCTTTTTAGAGGCATTTGCCCAATCGAGTTTCTTGACCAACGTGTGGTTAAAGTGCTTGGTCTTATTGTACTCACGATAGACCGGTGCGAACTTCTCGAACTGCACCTCCGAGAGTTTCAGCTCCTCCTTGATAATTTGCAGGCGGATGTTGAGCAACTCGCGGTGCTCCTTCATCTTAGCCTTCTGCTCCTCGGTAAGTTGGGGCTTACCCTGTGCAGGTGCTGAGGACTGTGTAGGCTCCTGCGCAAACGAAATTCCTACGACTGCCATAACAAGCAGCATCGACATAATAATACGTTTCATAACTCTTTGGTTTTGGTTTATTGGTTAATAGAAAATCTCACTCTCTGCGTCTATATCACACTCACAAGCATACTCCCACAATACTTCAGTCGAGGTCTGGGCAAGCAGACGCTCGTATTGTCTCTCGGGCGAGAGGTAATCCTCGAACCACAAAGCGACTCCACACGCCGCCACCACCGCAGCGGCGGCCACGGCCACCTTATATATAATATGTATGCAAGTTCTGCCCCTATTGTGGGTTATACCCTTGGCGCGCGCCTTAGCTCTCTGGAAAAATTTCTCGGGAGTCGTATAAGGCATACGTTGGCCCACATCTTGAAAATCAAAATTGCTCTTCATCGTATCATCAACTCTTTAATGCGCATCTGCGCATAGTGGTAATTTGTCTTGCACGCGCCCTCGCTGATGCCGGTCACACGGCTGATTTCGCTATACTCCATCTCGTCATAGTAGCGCAGATTGAATACCAACCTCTGCTTTGCGGGCAGCGAGAGTATTGCCCGCTGAAACCTCACCTCAACACTCTCGGCCTCGCCATCCGAGCCTAAGGTTACAAGCTCGGAGAGCTCTCTGCCCACGCTATCGAGCGTCACCCACCTCCATCGACATCGGCGGCGCAGACGATCGAGAGCTACATTGGTCGCTATGCGGTAGCACCACGCCCTCAACGAGTCGGCATCTCCGCGAAGCGTGTCGAGCGAAGAGTGGATTTTGATCCACACCTCCTGCAGTGCATCCTCCGCATCCTCGTGCACCACGACCATACGGCGCAGGTGCCAATAGAGTGGCTCGGTGAAGGCCTCAACCATCAGCGCAAAGCCCTCATCTCGCCTTGCGGGGTTGGTCAGCAACCTATATATCTCTGCATTCTCGGCGATCATCTTCAGTTTGGTTTCGTCTATAAGACGCCTATTGTGGCGGAAAGTTAAAATAAGAGATATTATTTTCTTCAGATAGTTAAATAATTTAGGGAGGTTAAGGAATTCAGAGAACAACTGTCCCTCTCCTTAACCTCCCGAATTTCAACTCTATACTCGGCAACTACCTACTCCAGGCCCAGATTGAAGACTATCTTTTGGCAGTAAGTCTGCTCGGGCGAGAGCAATACCGAGGGGAAATCATCGTGATTGACCGCATCGGGATAGTTCTGACACTCGATAGCCACGCCAGCATAGTCCGCATAGCGGCCTCCCGACTTGGTCACAGGACATCCGCCTGCAAGCCAGTTGCCGGTGTAGACCATCGCTCCTGCCTGTGACGAGAGAACGGTAACCTTTCTGCCGGTTGTCTTCTCGCGCAGCTCGGCAACCTTCTGCAAGATGTTGGGCGTCCAACCATCCAGAACAAAGAAGTGATCGTAACCACGGAAATCCTTGATATGATTGAACTCCGAGTCGATACCATCGCCAAACCTACGCCAATCGGTGAAATCCATAGGTGTACCCTTTACATCGAGGTGCTTGCCCGTGGGAATCTGCACACTGTTCATTTCGAGCACCTGCGAACAGCAGAGGCGCATCTCGTGGTCGAGTATATCGCCACTCGCCTCGCCCTTGAGGTTCCAATATGAATGGTTGGTCAGGTTTACGGGTGTTACGCGGTCACTCTGCGCCACGAAGAGGATGTTGATATTGTTGTCCTCATCGAGGTCATAGGCCACCTCCACATTCACCTCGCCCGGGTAGCCGGCATCACCATCCTCAGAGGTGAGAGCAAAGACTACCCTATTCTCCTCCACGCGGCTCTCCCAGAGTTTGGTGCCATAACCGTGTGAGCCACCGTGCAGGTGGTTGGGGCCATTGTTGGTTTCGAGATTATACTCCACGCCCTCGACCGTCATTCGGCCGTTGGCGATACGGTTAGCCACGCGGCCGATACTCTTACCCGAGCAGGCGGGATCGTTGTAGTAGCTCTCGAAGCTCTTATAGCCGAGGATTACATCTGCCACCTCACCATTACGGTCGGGATACTTCACCGACACCAACGTAGCTCCGAGGTTACAAATCTGCACCTCGCAACCATTACCGTTACGCAACGTGTAGAGTATCACCGCCTCACCCTCGGCGGTCATACCCCAAACATATTGTTCTATCGAAGTTTTCATAGTTTAAGTCATTTAGGTTATAGGAGGTGTTACTCTGCGGGCTGGAGGTTTGCAAAGAGCGCATCAATACGCTTCAAGCACTCCTCTCTGCCAAGGAACGAAGTCACATCGTACATACCGGGGCCTTTGCCTGCACCAACCAGGGCCAAACGCAGCGTATTCATCACCTGACCCATACCATAGCCCTTGCTCTCGATCCAAGCGTGAACAATCTTCTCTGTATTCTCGAGCGAAAAATCCTCGATGCCGGCCAGCACCTCGCGCAACTCTGCCAGAATCGCGGGATTAGCACCCTTCCAATACTTGCGAGCCTGCTTCTCATCGTACTCGGTGGGAGCCACAAAGAAGTATGAGGTCAAATCCCACAGATCACCGATAAAGGTAGCACGCTCCTTCATAATTCCTGCAACCTTACCCGCAACCTCGTCCGAGACCTCGATACCGTGCTCGCGCAGAATCGGCTGATAGAGCACCGAGAGCTCCTCATCGCTCTTACGGTGCATATATTGAGCATTGAACCACTTAGCCTTATCGGGTTGGAAACGTGCACCCGACTTCGAGACGCGCTCGAGCGAGAACTCCGCGATAAGCTCCTCCATCGAGAAGAGCTCCTGCTCCGTTCCGGGATTCCAGCCCAACAGTGCCAACATATTGACAAAGGCCTCGGAGAAGTAACCATCCTCGCGGTAACCGTGAGCCGTCTCGCCGGTGGTGGGAGATGTCCAGAAGAGGGGGAAGACGGGGAATCCCATCTTATCACCATCTCGCTTCGAGAGTTTACCACCTCCCGTAGGCTTGAGCAGCAGGGGCAAGTGCGCAAACTCGGGCTGCGTATCCTCCCAGCCGAAAGCCTTATAGAGCAGGTAGTGCAGTGGCAGTGAAGGTAACCACTCTTCGCCACGGATAACGTGCGAAATCTCCATCAGGTGGTCATCCACGATATTTGCCAGGTGGTAGGTGGGCAGCGCATCTGCACTCTTGTAGAGCACCTTATCGTCCAGAGTCGAGGTATTGACCTTAACGTGGCCGCGAATCAGGTCATCCATCTCGACAACCTCATTCTCGGGCATCTTGAAGCGAACAACCCATATATCACCGCGTGCGATACGCTCCTCAACCTCCTCTTTCGACAGCGAGAGCGATGTGGGCAGCTTCTCGCGCACCGAGTAGTTGTAGGCAAAGGTCTCACCCTTAGCCTCGGCCTCCTTACGCAGAACATCCAGCTCCTCCGAGGTGTCGAATGCGTAGTAGGCCCAGCCCGCCTCAACCAGCTGCTTGGCATACTTGAGATATATCTCACGGCGCTCACTCTGGCGATAGGGAGCGTGGGGACCCCCAACGCCTACACCCTCGTCAATCTCGATACCGCACCAGCGGAGTGACTCGATGATATACTCCTCGGCTCCCGGCACGAAACGCTGCGAGTCGGTATCCTCGATACGCAGAATCATCTTACCTCCGTGGTGGCGGGCAAACAGATAGTTATAAAGTGCCGTGCGCACACCTCCCATATGTAGCGGGCCGGTGGGACTCGGCGCAAAGCGAACTCTTACAGGTCTTGTCATATATTTCGAATTTTAATTGATTAAACATTAAACAAAAAGTGCATAATATCACCATCCTGCACAACATACTCCTTACCCTCGATGCCAATCTTGCCGGCATCACGGCAAGCCTTCTCCGAGCCGAGGGTCGTATAATCATCGTATTTGATAACCTCCGCACGAATAAAGCCCTTCTCGAAGTCGGTGTGGATAATTCCTGCGGTCTGCGGAGCCTTCATACCCTTGTTGTAAGTCCAAGCACGTGTCTCGTCAGCACCCGTGGTGAAGAAGGTCTCCAGATCGAGCAACTTATAGGCCGCCTTGATAAGACGAGCCACGCCCGACTCCTCAAGACCCATATCCTCGAGGAACATCTGACGCTCCTCATAGCTCTCCAGCTCGGCAATATCGGCCTCGGTAGCCGCCGCCACAATCAACATCTGGGCATTCTCGCCCTCGATAGCCTTGGCCACTGCCTCGGTATGGGCATTGCCCGTAACTGCGCTCTTCTCATCCACATTGCAGAGGTAGAGCACCGGCTTGTCAGTAAGCAGGTTCAGGTCGCTCACCACCTTGCGCTCCTCCTTATCTATCTCCACGGTGCGGGCACTCAAACCCTGCTCCAAAGCCTCCTTGTAGCGGAGCAAAATATCGTATTGGCGCTTGGCCATCTTATCACCACCCGTCTGCGCCTGCTTCTGTACCTTCGAGATGCGATTCTCAACCGTCTCGAGATCCTTGAGCTGCAACTCGGTATCAATTACACCCTTGTCACGCACGGGGTCCACCGAGCCATCAACGTGAGTGATGTTGCCATCCTCAAAACAACGCAAAACGTGAATAATAGCGTTGGTATTACGGATATTTGCAAGGAACTTGTTACCGAGACCCTCTCCGCGCGAT
>JBGUTM010000289.1:0-6935 GCA_045133075.1 Alistipes sp.
GATTCTATTTGCGAGGCTTTGGTTGTCTGCGACAATATCCCAAAATGCAACAAGTGGCCTTTTTGTAAGTAAACTTCCAACAGGCCACTTATCACATTTTGCACTATCCTTGCGGATACCTCAAACCCTCGAAAGCTAAAAAAGTCGAAGCATAAAGTTCAAATTTCAACCTCCAAACTCCAACGCTCTATACTTTACACTTCCACACTCCAAAACTCCACACTTCGACCTACACACTTCAACCTCCACGCTCCAAAATCAAAAAATCACGATCAAAAGTTGATAGTCATAGTCTTAAAGTGACTGGCGTGGTCGCTACTCCCATTTTGAGTGTCCTTACTGATACCTTAAAGCCTCGAAAAAAAGGTGTTATTTACAAATTATTTTGAATTTTGGATTCTGAATTTTGAATTTTGAATTATATTGCTATCTTTGTAACGCTTTCCCCACAGATATATGATTATAGATAATATACTAACTGCTACAATGATGAAATTCTATTCGAGAACAGCATTTGCGGCGGGGGTGTTGGCTATTTTCGCGTGCGCGTGCGTATCGTGCGCGGAGGAACAGAAGTCGGCTATCCGCAATCGAGAGTATGGCGTAATGGTTATGGAGCCTACATCTCGCAAACTTAACTCTGTATATTCTGCTTCGATTCGCGGTAAGCAGGATATCGACATTCGCCCCAAGGTGTCGGGTTATATCACCGATATCTACGTTAAGGAGGGCTCGGTGGTCAAGAAGGGTCAGACCCTCTTTGTTATCGACCAGGTGCCCTATGAGGCGGAGTTGCAGACTGCCATTGCTAATGTGGATGTTGCGCAGGCATCGGTCGATGCTGCCGAGCTGACGACCAACAGCAAGGAGCGTCTCTTCGAGCAGAAGATTATCTCGGACTTTGAGTTGCGTATGGCACAGACAGCTCTGGCCAGTGAGCGAGCTACGCTGGCGCAGGCCAAGGCTAAAGAGATCAATGCCCGCAATAACCTCTCCTATACGCTGGTCAAGAGCCCTGCGGATGGTGTTTTGGGAACACTTCCTTTCCGTGTAGGTACACTTGTGAGCCCCTCGGACGGCACACCGCTGACCTCGGTGTCGGATAACTCGGAGATGTATGTCTACTTCTCGATGACCGAGAGCCAGGTGCTCTCGCTCACGCGCCGTCACGGCTCGTTGGAGCAGGCGTTGCAGCAGATGCCCTCGATAGAGTTGCAGTTGAGCGATGGTACCATCTATTCAGAGAAGGGTCGAATCGAGTCGATAAGCGGTATTATCGACCCCACAACCGGCTCGGTATCGATTCGTTCGCGCTTCCCCAACCAGAAGCGTCTGTTGCTGTCGGGTGGCTCGGGTAATGTGATTCTGCCTCATCGTCAGGAGGGATGTCTGGTTATTCCACAATCCGCAACCTACGAGATTCAGGATAAGATATACGCTTACAAGCTCGAAAATGGTGTGGCCAAGTCGCAGATTATCGGAGTTTTCGAGATTAGCAACGGCAAGGAGTATGTCGTTGAGTCGGGTCTGATGCAGGGTGACACCATTGTAGTTGAGGGTGTGGGCCTATTGCGTGACGGAATGAGCGTCAAGATAAAGGATGTAGTCAAGAGCGAGTAACCGAAAACCCCGATAGAGATGAATATCAAAACCTTTATCGACCGACCAGTTCTGTCGTCCGTAATCTCGATTATCATCGTTCTGGGTGGATTGATAGGTCTCGCCTCGCTGCCCATCGAGCGATATCCCAACATTGCACCTCCGACCATCAACGTAAGTGCATCCTATACGGGTGCGAGTGCTGAGACGGTGCAGAAGAGTGTGGTGGTGCCGTTGGAGGAGGCTATCAATGGTGTGGAGAATATGACCTATATGTACTCCACAGCGACCAATAATGGTAGTGCCAACGTGCAGATATACTTTAAGCAGGGTACCGACCCCGATATGGCGGCTGTGAATGTGCAGAACTGCGTTTCGCGTGCTACACGTCAGCTCCCCTCGGAGGTTACAGATGTGGGTGTGACCGTCAAAAAACGCCAGACCAATATTCTGGAGCAGATTGCAATATATAGTCCTAACGGTACCTACGACCGTACTTTTATCGTAAACTACATCAAGATTAACCTTGTGCCGGCCCTTTCGCGTATTGCCGGTGTGGGTGATATTGATGTGCGAGGCTCGGATTATAGTATGCGTATCTGGCTCAAGCCGGATGTTATGGCGCAGTACAAACTCATCCCGGACGATATCACTGCGGCACTTGCCGAGCAGAATATCGAGGCTGCAACAGGTTCGCTCGGAGAGAGCTCCGACCAGACATTCCAGTACGCTATGCGCTATAAGGGTCGTCTGGAGAAGCCTGAGGAGTTCGAGAATATCGTTATCCGCGCACTGCCCAATGGTGAGTTGTTGCGCCTGAAGGATATCGCTACCATCGAGCTCGGTACGCAGACCTACCTCTATCTGGGCGAGGTGAATGGATGTCCCGGAACCTCATTCTCGATCTTCCAGACTCCGGGCTCGAATGCTACGGAGGTTATTAATCAGATTGATGCCTATATGGAGGAGGCGGCCAAGAGTTTCCCGGCCGACTTGGAGATGGTTGTGTTGTCGAGCTCGAACGACTTCCTCTACGCTTCGATTCATAATGTGATTCGTACCCTTATTGAGGCGATTATCCTCGTTACGCTGGTGGTCTTTGTCTTCCTGCGCTCGGTACGTTCGACCATTATTCCGTTGGTGGGAACTATCGTATCGCTCATCGGTACATTTATGTTCCTCTACTTCTTCGGCTTTAGTATCAACCTGCTGACACTCTTTGCATTGGTGCTGTCGATTGGTGTGGTTGTCGATGATGCGATTATTGTGGTCGAGGCGGTGCACTCGCGCTTCGATGCGGGATATAAATCTCCCTACAAGGCGGCCGTTGATGCAATGGATGGCATCACCTCGGCGGTGGTTACCAGCTCGCTCGTCTTTATGGCGGTATTTATCCCCGTCTCGATGATTGGTGGCACCTCGGGAGCCTTCTACACGCAGTTCGGTATCACGATGGCTGTGGCTGTGGGTATCTCGGCAATCAACGCTCTGACGTTGAGCCCTGCACTATGTGCGATGATGCTCAAGCCTCACGATGAGGGGGGTAACGAGGTGAAGATGACCTTCAGTAAACGTCTAAATATGGCTCTCGATGCCTCGTTCGAGCGTATGCGCAAGCACTATCTGCGCGGCGTTACGGCACTGCTCCGTCATCGCTGGGTGGCAGGTACGTTGCTGGTGGTGTCGGTTATCGGTCTGGTCTACCTAATGCAGAATACCAAGACGGGACTTATCCCGCAGGAGGATATGGGTACGGTGCGTGTCGATGTCTCGACAGCTCCGGGTAGCTCGCTGGCCTACACCAAGGAGGTTATGGATCGTATCGACCGTGACATTATCAAGGATATTGATGAGGCTCGTGCATACGTCAATATGGCCGGTTATTCGCAGACGGGTGGTGCAGGTACATCGCAGGGTAACTTTACGTTGCGTCTAAAGCACTGGGACGAGCGTCCAGGCAAGGAGCATAGTGTAAGTGCGATTATGGATCGCGTGAAGGAGTATGCGGCCAACTTTAACGATGCCAAGATATTCACCTCGGCACCGCCGATGATTCCTGGTTATGGTGCCACTAACGGATTTAATGTCTATATTCAGGATCGTAAGGGTGGTTCTATTGAGGATTTGGCTTTGGTGACTACCGAGTTCCTCAAGTATCTGAATGATAGACCCGAGATTGGCTCGGCGCACACATCGTTCAATCCCAAGTTCCCGCAGTATCAGATTGATGTCGATGCAGTGAAGTGTAAGCGTGCGGGCATCTCGCCCAAGGAGGTGCTCACGGTGCTGAATGGTTACTACGGAGGCCGCCTCTCGACCCGCTTTAACCGCTTTACCAAGCTCTATCAGGTGAAGGTGCAGGCTGACCCGAAGTATCGTACCGACCTCCAGACGCTGGATAATATCTTTATACGTATCGGTAGCGAGATGGCACCCATCAGCCAATTTGTGACGCTGAAGAAGATTTATGCTCCCGAGAACCTCTCGCGTTTCAATATGTTCCCCTGTATTAGTGTGAACGGTCGCGCGGCGGAGGGTTACTCTTCGGGAGATGCCATCAAGGCTGTACGCGAAATTGCCAGTGAGGTGTTGCCCGTGGGCTATGGCTTCGATTTTGGCGGTATCTCGCGTGAGGAGGCTCAGAGTGGTAATAATACCATCTATATCTTCATCGTCTGCATCACGCTTATTTACCTTATTCTGTGTGCATTGTACGAGAGTTTTATGCTGCCGTTGGCGGTTATTCTCTCGGTGCCGTTCGGCATTGCCGGCAGCTTCTTCTTTGCGCATACGATGGGCCTCGAGAATAACATCTACCTGCAAACCGGTCTTATTATGTTGATTGGTCTGTTGGCCAAGACGACCATCCTGATTACGGAGTATGCCGTTGAGCACCGCAGGGCAGGGGCAAGCATTATGCGTGCCGCCTACTCGGCTACCAAGGAGCGTTTCCGCCCGATTTTGATGACGGCACTGACGATGATCTTTGGTCTTCTGCCGTTGATGTTCTCTTCGGGTGTGGGTGCCAATGGTAACAATACCCTCGGCGCAGGTGTCGTTGGAGGTATGCTTATCGGAACACTTGCACTGCTCTTTATTGTTCCGCCATTCTTTGTGGTCTTCCAGTGGTTGCAGGAGAAGATCAAACCTATTAAAAAAGCCGAATAACGATGAGAAAGATATTTTCATATATAACAATTCTGGCGACAACGGCAATCTTGTCGGGTTGCTCGATTTATGGACACTACTCGCGTCCCGAGAATCTCCCGACCGACAACCTTTTTGGTGAGGATGTTGCCGTGGGTGACACGCTCTCCATTGCGCGTATTTCGTGGCGAGAGTTCTTTACCGATGTGCAGTTGCAGGCTCTTATCGAGGAGGGTTTACGCAATAACTACGACTTGCAGACCGCCACTCTGCGTATAGATGAGGCGCAGGCAGCATTGCGCACAGCCCGTCTGGCGTATGTCCCCTCGTTCAACTTCTCGCCGACAGCTTCGTTGTCGATTCATAATTTCGATGCCTTGAGTAGTAGTTATAAACTGCCCATAGATATTAGCTGGGAGATAGACCTCGCGGGTCGCCTCTTCAATAAGAAGAATAAGGCAAAGGTGGCTTACGAGCAGAGTATCGTCAATCGCCGTGCTGTACAGACACGTCTGGTGGCCGCCATCGCCAATAACTACTACACTCTGCTGATGCTCGACAGCCAGCTTGCCATATCGCGTACCACGGCTGCCAACTGGAAGGAGAATGTACGTATTATGCGTGCGATGATGGATGCCGGTATGACCAATAAGGCCTCTATCTCGCAGACCGAGGCCAACAGCTACGCCATTGAGGCATCGCTCTTCGACCTCGAGCGTCAGATTCGCGAGGTGGAGAATGCGCTCTCGCTGCTTGTAGGCTCCACGCCTCATACCATCAAGCGCGGAAAGCTCGATGAGCAGACTACGCGCGTAGACTTTGCGGTGGGGGTGCCGGCACAGTTGCTGGTCAATCGCCCCGATGTACGCGGTGCAGAGCTTAATCTTGCGATGGCTCACTACACGACCAACCTTGCCCGCTCGGCCTTCTATCCTTCGATTAAGCTCGGCGGAACACTCGGTTGGCAGGGTTCGGGAGCTTCGTTGGCTAACCCCGGCGAGTTCCTGCTCTCGATTGTGGGCTCGCTCGTGCAACCCATCTTCAATGCCGGTGCTAATCGCGCCCAGCTCAAGATCGCCAAGTCGCAACAGGAGCAGGCTCGTCTGGCCTTTGTGCAGATGTTACTTGAGGCGGGCTCAGAGGTTAATGATGCGCTTATGCAGTTCCAGACAGCACTCAATAAGACCGATGTGCGCAAACGACAGATTGAGGCATTGGAGTCGGCTGTTGAATCGACACAACTGCTTATGCGTCACGGAGATGCTACCTACCTGGAGGTGCTCACCGCGCAGCAAAACCTACTCTCGGCGCAACTTAAGCAGATATCTGACCGCTTTGAGGGTATTCAGGGTGTTGTGAATCTCTACCAGGCCCTCGGCGGAGGCGCAGAGTAGAATTTGTAATTCACGATTTCCAAGTCACAATTTGCAAAAGATAAAGCCTGCGGAAGCAGGCTTTATCTTTTTGGTAGAGCAAAAGGTGTGTAGCGTAGAGGTTGGCGGTGGAATCCTTCATCTACGACCTTTTACTTTTTATTTTTGCTCTTTCCTCTTTTATCTACTGTTTGACGTAGATGAGTTTGGAGGTGTCGTAGCCGCGTTTGCGGGCGATATCGAGAATCGTATTTAGGGTAGATTGTGGCAGTGCAGGTGTGCGCGAGAGTATCCACAGATATTTTGGGGAGTTGCTGCCGACCAGCACCCACTGGTAGTTCTCGTCTATGGCCATCACGTTATAGTCCGAGTAGAAGAACAGAAAGAACGATACGCGCAGTTGTCCGGGATATTTGCCTGCGTGGGCCTTGCCGTATGAAGTTTTACGTTTGCCAGTGCGGCTGTTTACGCCGGTGTTCTCGACCGATATCTTCCCTTCGGGCATCAGTCGGTAGAAGGCTTCGCACTGCTCCAGGTCGCGTTCGAAGGAGTGGTCGAAGCGGGCGATTTCATACCAGCGGCCCATATAGCGGTTAATGTCGAGTGAAGATACTGTCGAGTAGTCGATATGACCCTTCTGCGAGGAGCAGCTTATGCTTGCACCGGCAGCGAGAAGCGTTGCGCCAAGTAACAAAAAATAGCTCTTTTTCATAGTTTTATACATTTATGATAGAGGTATTATCGCATAATTTATGCCACACGGCAACAAAAAAGTCGCCCCGAGATTCTCGGAACGACTTTGAAGGATTGTTCAAT
>JBGUTM010000290.1:0-2698 GCA_045133075.1 Alistipes sp.
GGCGTTCAGTCAAATGGTGTGGCTGCCTGCGTGAAGCACTATGCGCTCAACAATCAGGAGTTCAAGCGTCACGATGTGAATGTAGATGTCAGCGACCGTGCCCTCCACGAAATATATCTGCCCGCCTTCAAGGCTGCGGTACAGGAGGGCGGTGCGTGGTCCATTATGGGTGCATACAACATCTACAAGAATCAGCACTGCTGTCACAATAAGCGACTGCTTGTCGATATTCTGCGCGATGAATGGGGCTTTGACGGAACCGTCATATCGGACTGGGGCGGTGTCGATGATACTGCCGAGGCTCTCAACAACGGCCTTGACCTCGAGTTCGGAACGTGGACCGATGGCTTGGCTACAAATGCCGGTGGCAGCGATGCTTACAACAACTACTATATGGCAGAGCCTCTCAAGAAGTTCATCGCCGAGGGTAAGGGCGATGCTGCGCTGGTAGATCAGAAGGTGCGCAACATCTTGCGAATGATATTCCGTACCTCGATGAATCGCGAGCGTCCTTACGGCTCTTTTGCCACCGAGGAGCACGCCGAGGTCAGCCGTACTATTGCCGAGAACGGTATTGTACTTCTCAAGAACGACAATAACGTACTCCCCGTAGTTCCCGAGTCGGTCAAGAAGATTCTGGTTGTTGGTGAGAATGCCGACTATAAGATGACCAAGGGAGGCGGCAGTTCATCACTCAAGGTTGTCTACGAAATAAAGCCCCTGGAGGCGTTAATTAACCTCTATGGTGAGGATAAGATTCAGTATATGAAGGGCTACACTCACCGCGAGGAGGAGAAGGTTGAGTCGCTGGACGAGCTGCGCAAGGCGGCTGCCGAGGCTGATGCAGTTCTCTTCTTCGGAGGCCTTAACAAGCGTAAAAATCAAGATTGTGAGGGTCGTGATCGTCTGGAGTACTCGTTGCCCTATGGCCAGGATGCTGTTATTGAGGCTCTCTGCGAGGCCAACCCCCGCACAGCCGTTGTGATTATCAGCGGTAACGCTGTGGCTACACCGTGGATTGCCAAGGCTAACGCCGTAGTTCAGGGCTGGTACCTCGGCTCGGAGGCTGGCAATGCTCTGGCCAATGTACTCTCGGGCAAGGTCAATCCCTCGGGCAAACTACCCTTCACCTACTACACCTCCTTGGAGGAGTGCGGTGCGCATAATTTTGGAGAGGAGTCATATCCGGGCATTCCAGACCTCGGTTTCGACCAGAAGTGTGTGCGTCCTCGCTACTACCAGCGCTACTGCGAGGATATCTTCGTAGGCTATCGCTGGGTAGACCTCTACAATTACCTGCCCACCTTCCCCTTCGGCCACGGCTTGAGCTACACCACTTTCGAGTATGGCAATATGAAGCTCAACCGCTCTTCGATGAAGGAATCGGGCAAGATTACCGCCTCGGTGAAGGTTACCAATACGGGCAACTGCCGCGGTGGTGAGGTTGTTCAGCTCTATATCGGTGATGATTTCTCTTCAAACACACGCCCCGTGCGCGAGCTCAAGGGCTTCAAGAAGGTATTCCTCAATCCTGGCGAGAGCGAGGTTGTAGAGTTTGAGATTGACAGTTCACTGCTTAAGTTCTACGATATCAACAAGCACGACTGGGCAATCGAGAAGGGCACCTTTACAGTCTGTGCAGGCTCCTCTTCGCGCGACTTGCGCAGTTGGGCTCGCTTCGAATTGAAGTAATATCCGAGCTTAAATCACAAAACAACCCGACATCTCTGGCTGTCGGGTTGTTTTTTTTACGAGACTTCACATAGAAAGCATTTATGTTTGTAGAGCACTTCTCTTCGCAAAAAACACGTCACCTCTCCCTCCCATTTTCATAGCAAGGGCTTAATGATGTAATCCGACCGAGAAGACACCTTCTATTACGTCCGCCGAGCCGCTTAAACCGCCCGACACCACAAAATTAAAACACTTTTCGCAAACAAACAATTCTTAAACGGAGAATATATTGCTATTTTGGTTTTAGGATTTCGATATTCGAAGATTTTGGATTATCTTTGTTGCTGTTATGAAGAGATTTTTAGCTATACTTTTGGGTGCGGCCATCTGCATCAGTTGTGGCGGTAACACCACCTCCCGACAGCCGCAGCCCACACCCCCCGAGCCGAAGCGTTACACCTACGAGGTCGTGGCCTCGTACCCCCACCTCACAACCAGCTACACACAGGGTCTGCAATATGTGGATGGTCAGATGTGGGAGGGCACGGGTCAGTACGGGGCCTCGCGTCTGCAACGCATAGACCTCACAACGGGCAAGGCCGACATCTTCGCCTCACTCGGTGAGGATGATTTCGGCGAGGGTATAACCCTGCTTGGCGACCGCATATTCCAACTCACCTGGACAAGCAACAAAGCCTACGTCTACGACCGCAACAACGGTCGCAGAATAAAGATTTTCCGCTACTCGGGTGAGGGCTGGGGCCTGACTACGGATGGTACAAACCTCTATATGACCGATGGCTCGGCACGTCTGGCAACCATCGACCCCGAGACCTTTAAGCGCACCTCTGCCGTGACGGTCACATATAAGGGTAAGCCAATCCAGTATCTCAACGAGTTGGAGTGGATAGAGGGTAAAATCTGGGCTAACATCTACACCACCGACAAGATAGTCATAATAGACCCAAAGACGGGTATTGTCGAGGGAGTTATCGACCTTGCGGGGCTACTCCCCCAGAGCGAA
>JBGUTM010000291.1:0-3384 GCA_045133075.1 Alistipes sp.
GGGCGGACATAACTATATGGATATGAAGGAGAGCTTCTTCCCCGACCTCTCGAAGTTGGATAACCTGGTTCTGGCCAGCGGTATCTTCCTCTTCTATGCGGGTATGGAGATGATGGGTATCCACGTTATGGAGGTCGACAACCCCAAGCGTAACTACCCGAAGGCTATCATCATCGGCTCGCTGATAACAGTCTGCATATTCGTTCTGGGTACATTCTCGCTCGGATTTATCATCCCCGCCAAGGATATCAACCTTACACAGTCGTTGCTTATCGGCTTTGACAACTATTTCCGCCACTTCCACATCTCGTGGGCTGGCCCGATTATCGCCATTGCGCTGATGTTCGGCGTGTTGGCGGGTGTGCTGACCTGGGTTGCAGGCCCCTCGAAGGGTATCTTTGCCGTGGGCAAGGCTGGTTATCTACCGCCCTTCTTCCAGAAGACCAACCGCACCGGCGTACAGCGCAATATCCTGCTTATTCAGGGAGCTTTGGTTACGCTGCTGAGCTTACTATTCGTAGTTATGCCCTCGGTGCAGTCGTTCTACCAGATTCTCTCGCAGCTCACCGTACTGCTATATCTTATTATGTATATGCTGATGTTTGCCGCCGCCATCACCCTGCGATACAAGATGCGCGATACCGACCGACCATTCCGACTCGGTAAGGGTAACGGCTTGATGTGGCTCCTGGCTGGCATGGGATTCTGCGGCTCGCTCTTGGCATTCGTACTGAGCTTTATCCCTCCCGGACAGATTGCCGTGGGCAGCAATACAGTATGGTTCTCGGTGCTTATCATCGGCTGTATCGTGGTGGTGGTTATCCCATTTATCATCTATGCTATGCGCAAGCCCTCGTGGCAGGATGCAACCGCAGCTGCAGAGTTCGCCCCATTCCACTGGGAGGCGACTACCGCCAATAATAGTTCAAACGGCAAGGCTAATACTCAAATCAAGAAGTAATGACTATGGCTCATATTATCGACAAAACAACGCTTCAGAGGGCGTTAGAGCAGGCCTACGAAAAATTCCGCTCGGATGAGGAGGGCAAGAATGCCGACTATATACCCTACCTGGCATCGGTGCCATCGAAACTCTTCGGCATAGCGGCGACACTGCCCGATGGCCAGATGGTAACTATCGGCGACTGCGACTACGCCTTCGGTATAGAGTCCGTATCTAAGGTGCCGACCGCCCTGCTGGCGATGAGCCAGCACTCGGCGGAGGAGGTACTCAACAAGATTGGAGCCGATGCCACCGGCTTGCCCTTCAATTCGATAATGGCCATACTGCTCGAGAATGACCACCCCTCGACCCCATTGGTTAATGCCGGAGCCATCAGTGCCTGCTCAATGATTATGCCTACGGGCAATGCTGATGGTAAGTGGAATGCCATACGCAACTTTATCGAGGAGCTGTGCGGTTCGAAGGTGGAGGTCATCGAGGAGCTATACCACTCGGAGAGCGCGACCAACTTCAACAACCGCTCCATCGCGTGGTTGCTACGTAACTACGAGCGTATATACGATGACCCCGAGTTGTCACTCGACCTCTACACACGGCAGTGTTCGCTCGGCATTACGGCCCGACAGCTCGCTGTGATGGCTGCAACGATAGCCTTCAGCGGAGTAAACCCCATCACTCGGCGCGAGGTCTTCAAGCCTGAACTAACACCACGCATAACCGCAATGATGGCCACCGTAGGCTTCTATGAGCGCACGGGCGATTGGCTCTTCACTACGGGCCTGCCGGCTAAGAGCGGTGTGGGTGGAGGTATTATGGCCGTACTCCCCGGCAGATTAGGCATCGCCGCATTTGCTCCGCCACTCGATTCGGCAGGTAACTCCTCGAAAGCACAAAAGGCATTGGGATATATCTCCCACCTTTTGAACCTTAATATATTTAATGGCTGCAGCTAAAGAGTATTCAGCGGAATAAGCCGTATATAAAGAGGAATTTTTAGGAAAACGAAGATGGGAAGTCCGCAGTTTACTAAACGTAAATGAGGAACTTCCCATCAAAGTTTGACGCCAAAATTACCTTTAGATACGGCTTATTGTTTCGTCACGATCGGGTCCTACTGATATAATCTTTACGGGAACACCTGTCTCACGCTCGATGAACTCGACATACTCGCGGAACTCAACCGGGAAATCCTCCCAAGTGCGAACCTTACAGATGTCGCAATTCCAACCCTTGAACTCACGGTAGACGGGCTTGACATCGTCTGCCGCCTCGAAGGGGAAGTAGTCCAAAATCTCGCCATTGAGCTCGTATGCAGTTGCAATTTTGATGGTCTCAAAGTCGTTCATAACGTCAGCCTTCATCATAATAAGGCCGGTGACACCATTCATCATCACGGCATACTTGAGTGCTACCAAGTCGAGCCAACCGCAACGGCGGGGACGACCTGTGGTTGCACCAAACTCGTGACCTACGGCACGCAACTTCTCACCGGTTTCATCGAACAACTCGGTCGGGAAGGGACCGCTACCTACGCGGGTGCAATATGCCTTGAAGATACCATAAACCTCACCAATGCGGGTCGGAGCAACACCCAGACCGGTGCAGACACCTGCACAGAGGGTGTTCGAAGATGTAACGTAGGGATATGTACCAAAGTCGATATCGAGCATCGAACCCTGTGCGCCCTCGGCCAACACAGCCTCATCGGCAGCGATATATTTGTTCACCTCATACTCGCTCTCGATAAGCGGGAAGCGGCGCAACGACTCGATACCCTCAAACCACTTCTGCTCATACTCGGTAACATCATACTCGAAACCATCATACTGAGCCAGCATCTCGGCGTGCTTACCCTTCAGTCGCTCATAACGCTCCTTGAACTCGGGCGAGAGAATATCGCCGATACGCAGACCATTACGGCCGGTCTTGTCCATATAGGTAGGGCCGATACCCTTCAATGTAGAGCCAATCTTGGTCTTACCCTTCGCTGCCTCGCTCGCAGCATCGAGCATACGGTGGGTGGGCAGAATTAGGTGAGCCTTCTTCGAGAGGAAGAGCTTGCTGGTAAGGTCTACACCCATAGCCTCAATCTGGGCGATTTCGTCAGCCAGAATTACGGGGTCAACCACTACTCCGTTACCGATAATGTTTACCGAGCCGTCACGGAACACACCAGAAGGTACGGTGTGCAACACGAAACTTTTACCTGCGAAGTGAATCGAGTGACCGGCATTCGGTCCGCCCTGGAAACGGGCAATAACTTTGTAATTGGGAGTGAGAACATCGACAACCTTGCCTTTACCCTCATCACCCCATTGCAGTCCGAGAACTACATCGACTTTTTTCATCTTTATAGAGAGTTTATTGTTTGTTCTATCGCAAACATCGGTTTGCACACAAAAGTATAACTTTTGTAGCAA
>JBGUTM010000292.1:0-2233 GCA_045133075.1 Alistipes sp.
CCTTGTCGCCCACCTTGACCAGAGTACTCTGGACGATAGCCTTCTCCATATCCTGCTGCTGGTTGCTCTGCGCCGAAGCGGTCGGCAGCAGCCAGATGATAAGACCTACAACAATATCCAATGCCGCCAATATCAACAGGCGTGTTGTTCCATTACGTTTTGTTGCCATAAATTTTCTCTTTTTTAATTCGTACTATTCTCTTTTGGAGGCGAAGAGGTAGAGTTACAACTTTACCAATGTGCCCACCTTGGCATCTGCAAGAACCTTTCCGAGATTTCCGCGAGTATCCATATCGAATACGATAATCTCCAGTCCATTCTCCTTGCAGAGGGTAAAGGCGGTCATATCCATAATGTGGAGATTGCGCTCGTAGACCTCATCGAAGGTAATCTCCTCGAAGCGTACCGCATTGGGATCCTTCTCGGGATCGGCTGTGTAGATGCCATCCACACGTGTACCCTTGAGCAACACATCGGCCTCAATCTCCACACCACGCAGTGCAGATGCCGAGTCGGTCGAGAAATAGGGGTTGCCCGTACCGCCACCTATGATTACCACATAACCCTGCTCCAGATACTCCAGAGCCTTGGCCTTCGAGTAGTGTTCACCGATGGGCTCGGTGCAAATCGATGTCAAGACCTTTGCCTTAACACCGTTATCTTCGAGAGCCGACTGCAGAGCAATCGAGTTGATGATGGTTGCCAGCATACCCATCTGGTCACCCTTCACGCGGTCAAAGCCGCGCTTTGCGCCCTGCAAACCACGGAAGATGTTACCGCCACCTATGACGATACCGATCTGTACACCCTGCGCAACCACTTCTTTAATCTGCTCGGCATAAGCCTGCAACACCTCGGGCGAGAGGCCATACTTTTGAGTTCCCTGCAGCGATTCGCCGCTTAACTTGAGGAGGATTCTGTTGTATTTCATACTTTTACACTATATTTCCCACGCTCCGAAAGGGCCATTTGAAAAACCATTTCGGCACAACGTACAATGTTTCACATTGCGAATATACAAATTTTTTTGAAATTTTTATATCTTTGTATCGCTATGTCTGAAGATAAATACACTTTATTGAGTCAAATCGACTCGCCGAGCGACCTGAAACGGCTGCCGATATCCTCCCTGCCCGACTATTGCGAGCAGGTACGCCGCTACATTGTCGAGTGTTGTGCCGAGAATCCCGGACACCTCGCATCAAGCCTCGGAGCAGTCGAGTTGGCTGTCGCCCTGCACTATGTTTACAACACCCCCGAAGACCGTATAGTCTGGGATGTGGGACACCAAGCATACGCCCATAAAATCATCACCGGCCGCCGTGACCGCTTTGTCGATAATCGCAAGGCAGGTGGTATCAGTGGCTTTCTGAAGAGAACTGAAAGCGAGTATGACGCCTTTGTCAGCGGCCACGCCTCGGTATCTATTTCGGCAGCACTCGGTATGGCAAAGGCTTCGGAGCTGAGGGGCGAGAACCGCAAGGTTGTAGCCGTAATCGGCGATGGCTCGATGACAGGAGGCCTTGCCTTCGAGGGTCTGAATAATGCCGGCGATGGCAAGAATTGTGACATTCTGGTCATCCTCAACGATAACAATATGGCCATTGACGAGCCTACGGGCGCACTCGGCCGCTACCTAACCAGGGTTTCGACCTCACGATTCTACAACAGATTTAAGCGAGGCTTGTGGCGTATCCTGGGGCACACACCCTACATCCTGCGACTCTGTCGCAAGGTTGGAAATATGATTAAGCAGGGTCTGATGAACAACTCCAACCTCTTCGAGAGCCTCAACTTCCGCTACTTCGGTCGTATTGACGGCAACAACGTGAAGGAGTTGGTGCGTACACTCACCGACCTGCGCAATATCTCGGGACCGAAGGTATTGCACATTATGACCCTAAAGGGCAAAGGTTATGCTCCGGCCGAAAAGAATCCTACCGAGTGGCACGCTCCGGGACGCTTCGATGTAGCCACCGGAGAACGCATCAAGAGTCCCCACAAAGCCGACCGCTATCAGGATGTCTTCGGACAGACCCTGCTCGACCTGGCTCGCCAGGATGAGCGTGTGGTGGGTATCACACCGGCTATGCCCTCGGGCTGCTCGATGACCGTTATGATGGAACAGATGCCTGAGCGATGCTTCGATGTCGGTATTGCCGAGGGCCACGCCGTAACCTTCTCGGCAGGTTTGGCCTGCGAGGGCATGATACCTTTCTGCAACATCTATTCC
>JBGUTM010000293.1:0-4457 GCA_045133075.1 Alistipes sp.
CGGCACGCTTTGCCAACTCGTCAATAACCTCGGTCTCGATAAGCGTAGAGTCCATATCGAAGCAGATAAGACGGCGCGAACGGCGATAGATATCATCCTTCTGCAACGATATATCCAGACGAGAACCGGTCATATCCATAAATCGCTTCTGCAATAGGCTGCGATCCTCGAGATTTCCACGCACCGAGAGCTCAATGCACGACTTCTGTGCGCGGTCGTCCTCGTTCAGAGGCATACGGCCCGTGAGGCGGCGAATAGAGTCGATATTCAGACCCTCCTCATAGACTGCCTGCGTAACACTTGCGATATTTTGAGCCGTAACCTTACGACCCCGTAGCGTAACGATATATCGGTTGCGGCCCTGACGCTTGACCCACGCATCGTAATCCTCCTCCGAGACGGGCGAGAATCGAATCATCACACCCAGCTCCGAAGCCTTGAACAACAGATCCTTCATTATGAATCCCGACTTATCTGATGTTGTCTTAATCAGGATACCCATCGTCAGAGATGAGTGGATATTTGCCTGACCGATATCGAGGATAAAGGCATCGTATCGTGCCAAAATGTTGGTCAGCGAAGATGTCAAACCGGGCTTATCCTCACCCGAAATGTTAATCTGGATAATCTCAACCTTATTTTCCATAAGAATCAGATTTATATATAGCTAAATCTACTTATTTTTCTCAGCCTCAATAAATTTATTAAATTTCTCGTAGCCATCAGCCGGTGCATTCCACATCAGCGCAATAACAATCGAGCCGAGAATTCCGAATGCAATCGAGAGGATGAACACAGCATCCCAGCCCATACTGTCGGCCAGAATTCCAAACAACACACCCGAGACTGCGGTACTTGCATAACCGAAGATACCGATAATACCGTTAGCGGTACCCGTAGCATGCTTGGTTGCCTGCTGCGAAGCACAAGCTCCAAATAGTGCCTGCGGGCCATAGATGAAGAATGCCGACAGCACCAGGAAGACCAGCGACAACTCCGGTGAAGGAATACGCCAGAAGATAAAGAACGAAATGGTTGCAAATACGGTACAGAAGAAGCAGGTGCGGTGAGCCTTATTCTTGAAGAATCGGTCAGTCACCCAACCGGCCAGCAACATACCGAGAATACCACCGATAAGTTCCGAAGAAGCCACCACCGAGGCTGCTGTCGAGATATCCATACCCTTCTCCTGCGTGAGGAATGAAGAGCCCCAATCCAGAATCATAAAGCGGATGATGTAGATACAGAAGTTCGACACTGCAATAATCCAGATGTAGGGATTTGCAAAGACCATCTTATTGACAACCTTCTTGAAGACTGCGCCATCGATCTTCTCCTCCTTGGGAGCCTCGACAACCTCACCCTTCTCCAGTTTATCAAGTTCCTCAACGCGCGGCAGGCCCACCTCTGCGGTGCTATCCTTCAATCCAAAGTAGATGATAGGCACACCGACAAGGGAGATTAATGCCGGCACGGCAAAGCACAGATTCCACGCCGAGTAGCCATAGCGGTTGAGCATATAGCCACACAACCAAACCACAATACCGGCACCTATCGAGTGCGAGGCATTCCAGAACGACTGCTTAGTGGCCAACTCCGAGGGGCGTACCCAGTTAGCCAGCAGACTGACACAGGGAGGCACACCCATACCCTGAATATAACCATTCACGACCCACAGCGAGCCAATCAGGTATACCAGACCGAGCGTAGCCTTACCCTCGGCATCGAGCAGATTCATTACGCCGTTCATCTGCGGGCTGAAGCAGATAACGAGGTTGATGACGGCCGAGATGATAAGGCCGATAGCCATAATGTTCTTCTTGCTGAAGCGATCCACCAGGATACCATTCACAAATCGCGAAAAGCCATAGATGATTCCATTCAGTGTGAGGAAGATACCGAGTTGAGCCTTCGTGATGCCCAATTCCTGCTCAATGGCCGGAATTGCGATACTGAAATTCTTGCGCACAAAGTAGTAGAGTGCATAACCAATCATCAGCACGATAATAGTACGCCACTCCCAGTATCTGTACTTCTTGTTTAGGTCAGTGTTGTTCATTGTGTATTTTTTTAGTTTTTAGGTATTTTATTTCGTGTTATCGAATGTAAACTCCTCCCACGGCAACTGTGCATCCTTACCGTTATCGAGCACATCGTTCGCGTGTACCATCAACGGGAAGTCTGCCAGATCGAGCATTCCGAGTTCTGCTTTGCGGTAGATAGCCTTCGCCACACGGCGAGCCACAACCAACGACTCGAGAGTCACGCCGGCCAGAATCTCCATAGCCTCCTGGTAGCTCTTACCCTCGCCGAGCAGGATACCAATCTTGCGGGTACGACCGCCATAAACGGTAACGTAGAGGTCACCGATACCGATGTATATGCAATCCTCCGATGCGCCCTGCATCTTCAGCAGGCGGCTCATCTCCTTGGTTGCCTGATAGAAGGCTCCGGCCTGCGAGTTGTAGTGCAGACCTGCATTTTCGCCATTTTCGCGATTAACAAGGCCGATGGTCATCGCCACACCGAGTGCATAGGCATTCTTCAGAGCCACAGCACTCTCCAGACCAATAACATCGTTGGTGAGCGAGATATGGTAGTAGGATGTTGCCATCGCATCCTTCATCATCTTCAGCGTTGCGGTATCCTTACCACAGAAGGCCACCTCGGTCTGGTCGTGATAGACCAGCTCGTAAGAGGTGCAGGGGCCACCGATAGCACAAACCTCGCGCTCGATACCCTTCTTCTGCAATTCGGTCTGCCAATATGCGGGATACGAAATCAGCGTTCCATCGGGCAGGTTGATAAGGCCCTTGGTCACCGACAACACCGGCATTTTCGGGTCGAGATATGTCAAAACCTCATTCAGGAACCAATCCACACCGAATGACGACACACCGCCGATAACGAAATCGGCACCCTCAACAGCCTCTTGCCACTGCTCGAATTGGTAATACTTAACACCCTCGGGGAAGGCGATATCGAACTTGGGATGCTTGTTCGATCGGCGACACTCGTCAATAATATCTCTGTCGAGCGGAGTACCGACAAGATGAACTTCGTTACCATTTTCAAATGCAGGGAATGCCAGGGCCGAGCCCATCATTCCCGAACCGATAATTGCAATTTTTCTTTTCATTGAGTTCCCTATTTTTATTAAGACTACAAATATAACGATTTTTAATTATTTTTCACTACTTTTACATCCGAAAACCACCCAACAAAACTTTTTGTAGAGAAAAGAGTCGATTTTGTTATGAAAAAGTTGTTTGTCGCCATAATTGCGTTACTCGCATTTGTAGGATGCGAACTTGACCCCAACATCAAATACTACAAGTCGCCCAAAATTGAGAATATAGCATTCTCGCACGATTTGACAGGCATCACAGTCAACGATGATGTTACCGTTATGGCCGATGTAACCAGTCCGTTTGGTCGCGGTTTTGTATGTGTGAAGTATTGGGTTTGCACCCCCACTTGGGGCGACAGCACACCCGAGTTGAGATTCAACCCCAAAAATCAGGAGCTTCAAATCAAGGTCGAGCCCACCGCCGAGGGCGAGGAGGTCACCTGGAAAAAACTCGCATCAATCCAACACACCGAGACCGTCACCATCGAGCAGGGCGACCCCTTTGCACTCGAGGCCGTTATCCCCAAGCAGAAGGCTGGCAAGTTTGTGATGTTTACTGTTTACTGCACCACCGAGTACGGCATCGAGAGCCGCTCGGACTACTACACCTACACGGTACAACCCTAATGGCTCAAAGAAGAAGTGATTTCAAAAATTATTCGTATCTTTGAGCGCAGAATCAGAAACCAATAAAAATAAAACAATAGGAAAAGCTATGGAATTACAAGAGATTTTGGCAATTTCGGGTCAGCCCGGACTCTTCAAATACGTTGCACAATCGACCAACGGCATCATCGTTGAGTCGCTGGCAGACGGCAAGCGTATGAACGCATCGGCAACTTCGCGCGTAAGTGCACTGACCGAGATTTCGATGTACACTGAGGGTGAGGATATCGCTCTGGCACAGGTATTCACCAACATCTACAACTACACCGGCGGCAAGGAGGCTATCTCGCATAAGGAGGCTCCCGAGAAGCTGAAGGCATACTTCGCAGAGGTACTGCCCGAGTACGACCGCGAGCGCGTACACGTTTCGGACATTAAGAAGGTATTTGCTTGGTACAATGCTCTGCTGGCAGCAGGTTTCACCGAGTTCAAACTGCCCGAGGAGGAGTAGAGGTCAATTCACTATTCTAAATTAGGAATCAACAAAAAGAGTGTCGATTGCGATCGACACTCTTTTTGTGGTAATGATGCAAAAAGTGGCGCTTTTTAGTCGTTAAATTATGGGCGAGAAACGGAGTTTTTCTCGCCCTATTTTTTTGTCGCCTTGCCCTGATTACTTTGCAGAAAAAGATACCATTTCACAAAGTCTTTGAAATGTTCA
>JBGUTM010000294.1:0-2660 GCA_045133075.1 Alistipes sp.
ACAAAGCCTCGCTCGATGAGCTTATCGGAGAGCAGGAGGCGGTCGGCAGAGTCTCCCTCGAGGTCAGCACCGAGAGTCATCTACTGGCGATGAACGAGGCGGGCAATGAGGGCGCAATCAACTTCAAGAGCCGCGGTGGCGAGCTTTTATTGGATGTCGTCACCAACCAGGAGGCTTGGAGCTACACTGCCACCAACGCCGAGTGGCTCAATATCGAGGCCGACAAACACTTTCTGCGCATCGCGGCAGAGCGTAATGAAAACACCGCCGAGAATATGGCAACGATTACCCTGACCGCCTCCGGTAAGGGGGGGGGTCGCACGGCCTCCGTGACACTTCACGTCACCCAAAACCATATTGGCTCACCGGAGATAATCCTTGCGGAGCACTCTCTGCACGTGAAGGCTCACACCGAGCTCCAGAAGAGCATTGCCCTCGAGTGTAACGATGAGGAGTGGACGTTCGACTGCACTTGCAGCTGGATTCTGGTTGAGAAGAGCCCCGAGGGTCTGTGTCTGACCATTGACAACAACGCCGACACCGCACAGCGCCGGGCCGAAATCATCGTCACGGCAGGCTTCGGCGAGAATAGCGATAGCGACACCATCATTGTCAGCCAGGACGGCTCGGCATATATCCGCCTCAACACCCACAATGTCACCACAGACGATAAGGGCGGTGAGAAGAGTGTGACCGTGGAGTGCAACCCCGAGTTGGAGTGGTACTACATCACCACCGATGAGGGCAAGTGGTACACGCTTGCGCACGATGGCAATACTTTGACGATCTCGATTACTCCCAACGATGGAGGCACCCAGCGCAGGGATACCATCACCCTTCAGGTTGGTGACGAGGATAACCTCGCAACAACACAACTCGCCATTCACCAGATTGGATCCGATACCGAGGAGTTGATTTACGAAATCGAGGTTCCCGCAAGGGAGTATATGATCACGGCGGCACCCGTGCTGACCACCTCAACCGGTGGCTCGATCACGGTCGATTGGGGCGATGGCTCGGAGCCCGAGACCTTCGAAAGCAAGCGCGGTAACCACACCTACAAGCTCCCCGGTCTCTACACCATCTCGATTAGCGGCCAGGCCAAATCGTTGAAGTTCGGAAGTGATGGCGACTACTCAACCGAGTTGCGTAATGTTATCTCGTGGGGCAAATTGGGCTACACCTCGGCGGCAGATATGTGTCTGGGATGTTCGCGTCTGGAGTCTGTACCCAACGATGTGGCAGGCTCGTTTGCGAATGTAAAGTCGTTCCTCGGAGCCTTCTCGTGTTGTACCTCGCTCAAGGAGATACCCTCCGGATTGTTCAAGTATGCCACCTCGGCAAAGAACTTTGAGGATTGCTTCTCGCACACAGCCTCTATTGCAGCGATTCCCGCCGACCTCTTCGCCAACTGTACCGCAGCTGAGGATTTCACATACACCTTCTACGCAGCAGGTACGGGTGTGGTTGATACCAATAACACCTTGAGCAACTTTGCCGATGTCCGTGCGATGGTCGATGCCGGCAAGCTACACACTCTGCCCACAGGGCTCTTCGACAAGTGTACTTCGGCCAAGCAGTTTGACTATGTGTTCGGAGCTACAGCCATTGAGAGCATCCCCGAGGGCCTGTTTGCAAAGAGTAGCAAGGCGACCATCTTTACAGGTGCATTCTCGGCCTGCACACAGCTCAAGAGCATCCCCGTAAAGTTGATGGAGGGTGCAACGGCGGCAACCGACATAAAATATATGTTTGCGGGATGTTGCTCGGTAAAGGAGCTTCCGGTGGGTATGTTCACCAATAACGCAACAGTGACTAACCTCGAGTATATCTTCTACAAGACGGGCATCACAACCCTCAAGGCCGGCACATTCGATGGCCTCACGGGTGTAAAGACCATAGGAGCCGTATTCCAGGGGTGCGAGTCACTCACCACGCTCGAGGCTAATGCCTTCCGCGGATTGACGGCCGCCAAGTCGTTCAAATACTGTTTTGCGGACTGCACATCTCTGCGCCAACTCCCCTCGACACTATTCCAGGGGATGAGCAACGCCTACGACTTCACCTACGCCTTCAACAATACGGCTTTGGAGTCGGTTCCGGCAGAGCTCTTTGCGGAGTGTCGCGACTACTCCTCGGCAGACTTCTCGTATATGTTCTCGGAGTGCGCCAACCTGAAGACGGTACCTGCGACTCTCTTTGAGCGATTTACCGCGGTCACCTCGCCCGGATTCCGCTATCTGTTCGAGTACTCGGGCTTGGAGAGTGTTCCCGCAGGGCTCTTCGCAAAGAGTGTGAAGGTAAGCACAGGTTTCGAAAGTGTCTTCGAGAACTGCACATCGCTCAAGCGTATCGAGGGGTCTATCTTCCCGACAACCTCAACGGTAACCTCGATGGCCTACGCCTTCTATAACTGCCCGCAGTTGGAGTCTGTTCCGGCCGACCTCTTCACACCTCTTGCCGAGGCGAAGATGAAGTTTACCAGCACCTTCGCAGGTTGCTCGTCACTGAAGAGCCTCCCCGCAACCCTCTTTGCCGCCAATGTCAAGGCTACGCAGTTTACGGGTACGTTCGTAAATTGTTCGGGGCTGGAGAGTATCCCGGCCGACCTATTTAGCGGTTGCAGTGCCGTAACAACTGTCCGCGCACTGTTCGAGGGA
>JBGUTM010000295.1:0-3008 GCA_045133075.1 Alistipes sp.
ATGTAAAGTTTAGATTGGGGTGAAGCCTTCTGTATTTCTCTAATAAGCAAATCATATTTTGATTTGAATTCTTCATCGGGAAAACCTAAAGAGTTTACGCCACACATAAGAAAAAGTTTCGTTGGTTTTAATGCTTCAATTTGTTCTACCCACATCATCATTCCTTCTACATTATCTCCAGGATAACCTGATGTAATGATATTGACGTTGGGAAAATACTTTTGAAAATTGCTCTGCTGAATTTGGGAATGTCCAAAGAACATTACATCACATTTGTAGTTTAATTGATTTACCGTTGTATTCCAACCTTTAACACACCAGTAATCAGGTCTGTCTATAAAGGATGTTGTTTTCTTCTCAATTATTCCTACATATTCAAGCCGATGGCGTAACATTTGACTATTAGTTTCATACTTGTACATAAGTAGAATAAAACAAATATTAACAATAAGTGATGCACATAGTAAGACTTTACATGTGCTAATAGAATGTTTGAATACTTTCATTTTGGCGATGTTTAGAGTGTTCAATTATATGTTAGAGTACAAAAGAAAAGTGGACTGCCTCCCATGCATCCACTCGTGGGTATCGCCAAACACCCTTATATACACGCACGGACAGGCAGCCCACGTATGGGCTGCTCCATGCCTCTTGTATATAACTACTATGAGATTGGCGATTTCAACGAGTGTTGAGGCACATCTATTTTCTAATATGTCTGCAATCCGAGGACTGCACCACAAAGTTAAAAACTTATTTCCAAAAAACAAAATACCCCCCCTAACACTACCCCCAGTCCCGTGGGTACGATTTTTAATACCCGTGCTGCCAAGAGCGACTTTTTATGAGGTTGGTATATCCCTTTGCGGGTATGATTTTTAATACCCGCGTCTGTTTTGGGATAATCTCAATTGTTTTGTACCTTTGTGCAGAATAAAAGCACGCAATCAATGAAACGACTGATAATCCTTGTTGCCACCCTGTTTATTACCCTATCGGCTGTGGCTCGCAAGGGCGAGGCTCCACTCTCACGCGCCACGCCCGAGAGCGTGAGGATGGATGGCGACTATCTGGTCCGCACCATCGACTCGATTGCCAACCACTCCATTGCCGAGCGGTGTTTCCCCGGTTGTCAGATTCTGGTGGCGCGAAATGGCAAAATCGTCTTCAGCAAGAGCTACGGACACCACACCTACGAGCAGCTGCAACCCGTTGAAAACCACCATCTCTACGATATGGCTTCCTGCACCAAAGTTCTATCCGCAACAATATCGTTGATGCGACTTGTGGAGCAGGGCCAGCTCTCGCTCGACAAGCCTCTGGCTGACTACTTCGAGGAGCTCCGAGGCACCGACAAGGAGCAATGCACCCTACGCGAACTGCTTGCACATCAGAGTGGTTTACGCAATTTGAGTTTCGGACGTATGTTTTTCGATGATGGTTGCACTCTGCGCGCCGATATGTTCCGCCACAGCCCAAGCGAGGAGTTTCCATACCGAGTGTGCGACAGCCTCTACGCCTGTCGAGATACTCACGCGATGATGTTTCAACAGATTGCCGATTTGAAGTTAAGCACAAAGAAGTTGCGATATGCCTGCACTTCGTTCCACTGCTACCCCACCCTTATCGAGCGCATCACCGGCCGTGGATATGAGGAGTTCCTCTACGAGGAGTTCTACCGACCACTCGGCTGCGATAGGGCTCTATACAACCCTCTGAATTGTTTTTCGCGCGAGGAGATTGTCCCCACCGAGGTAGACAACATCTTCCGCAAGGTATTGGTACACGGCTACGTTCACGATGAGGCAGCGGCATCATTAGGCGGCGTTTCGGGCAATGCGGGCCTCTTTGCCAATGCCGAGAGCCTTGCTCCGATTTTGCAAATGTTGCTCAACGGAGGCCTCTACAACGGAGATCGCTACCTCAAGCGCAAGACCATTCGCGAGTGGACCTCGTGTCAATACCCTCGCAACGACAACTACCGAGGCTTGGGCTTCGACCGCCGCCGTTTCAGCGACAAGCGGTCTAATGCAAAACTCGACAATCGACCCTATTACTACGCTGCATCGGCCTCGAAGCGCAGCTATGGTCACTCGGGATTCACGGGAACGATGGTCTGGGCAGACCCGAAGGAGGAGTTAATCTTCATCTTCCTCTCGAACAGAGTGTACCCATCCCGCGACAACAAAGCCTTCTCGGAGCAAAATCCCCGAGCGAAATGTCACGAGGCTGCCTACGAGGCTATTCGCCGATTCCGACAAAAGTAGTATATTTGCACCCTGAACCAGACGAAAAGTATGAAAATTGCCGATATAGAACTTGGACACGAGCCGCTATTTCTTGCGCCTATGGAGGATGTCACCGACCCCTCATTTCGCTATATGTGCAAGAAGTTCGGAGCAGATGTTGTCTACACCGAGTTTATCTCCTCGGACGGATTGATCCGCGATGCGTGGAAGTCACGTGCGAAACTCAACATAGATGATGCTGAGCGTCCCGTAGGCATCCAGATTTACGGACACCTTATCGAGCCAATGGTCGAGGCGGCACGCATCGCCGAGACGGCCTATCCCGACATTATTGATATTAATTTTGGCTGCCCGATGAAGAAGATTGCAGGCCGCGGTGCCGGCTCGGGAATGATGCGCGATGTGCCGCTGATGGTCGAGATGACACGCCAAATTGTCAATGCCGTAAAGAAGCCCGTGACCGTAAAGACCCGTCTTGGTTGGGACGAAGAGTCGAAAAATATCGAGGAGATCGCCCTGCGCCTGCAGGATGTGGGAATCTCGGCCTTGACTATCCACGGCCGTACCCGCGCCCAACTCTACAGAGGCGAGGCCGACTGGTCGCTTATCGGCAAGGTGAAGAACAACCCTGCAATCCATATCCCCATCATTGGTAATGGCGATATAGACTCGGGAACAAAGGCTCGTGAAATGTTCGACCGCTACGGTGTGGATGGCATTATGATTGGTCGTGCGACATACGGTCGTCCGTGGATTTTC
>JBGUTM010000296.1:0-2975 GCA_045133075.1 Alistipes sp.
CACTAAAAAAAGTTTCACTTTTTCAATTCAAAATTACCTTCTCCAACAACAATGAAGCGAAATTTGAGGATACGCTAATCAATACAACTTTTTATCGCGAAAATAACTCTTACTGCAAAATCGAAATCTCTTCCCCCAAACTACATTATTCTGTTTCGTATGCTGAACATAAATAGTTTTGCATTTTAAGTCTTTTCATCAAAAAAGATTTAACTGCTCGGGGTTAATCATATCGTCCAAGTCGTTATGCGGGCGTTCAATCTCAATCTTCACTCCATTCGACAAAGGTGCTATACCCTCATCATCAAGCATATCTGAAATATCGAGTACAGGTGCACTATCGGATGCACCCTCGGGCGCATCAGCCTCCGAGCTCTCCGAGCCCGCTACATCAGCTACATTCTCAACGTCATCAACATCATCCGCCTTAACGATCTGCTCTTGGTCCTCCGATTCGGGCTCCTCGACATCAAGAGGCTCCGACTCCTCCGGCTCGATAAAAGTGAGCGTATCCACATCATAAGTGGTAAGTCGCTTACCCTTGGCTCTGTGGCTCTTCACGCCAACAAACTCATCAACCTCAACCTCATCGGCCGGTCGCGTAGCGTGTGCTCCCTTATATGTAATCTGCAACTTGGCTCCCGCCTTATCCGTGACACATACAAATCGGCACGAGCCGTTCTCATCGAGGAAGAACTGCATCTTGTCGCTCATCTCCAGGCTAAAGCGTTTCATATAGTAGTAGCCCTGCTCGCCATCGAAGTAGCAGAGTGAGTAGACCTTATCAGCCTCGAACTTCTGCACCAACACCGTATCATCGGGGAAGTGTTGCTGGATATCGAAGCCGGTGATATAGTATTGGTTCTTCGATGTCCAGACCACAATCTTGTCGTCACCCTTAAACTCGCCGAGCAGAGTGCCTCGACCATCCGTATTGAGGCGGTGGATATCCTCATCAAACCATATATCCTGACCAGCAAGCGTAGAGGTACCCCTCTCTTTGAGGACAATCTTGTGGATGCCGTAGTGCGAGAAGAGGTTACCCTGGCTCTGACGACCCTTGATTGCGAGGTTCGAGAACTCCAAATCGACAATCAGCTTCTTCAGGCGCGGGCGCGGCTTGAAGTATACCTTCAGTACCTCAGCCTCACCATTAGGATTGACCGTGAGATATAACAAATCGCTCTTGGGCGTACCCTTCGTAAGATTATACTCCTTATCGCGCGTAATACCCTTAATGGCGCAACGCTTCATCATTATCGGACCATTCTTACCGTCACGATAGAGCATATTGTAGATTGTACGCTCATCGTTACGCTTGAAGACTCCTATATAATATATGCCCTTATCGAAGAAGGCCTTATCGCTCACCTTGGTAATGACATAGCGGCCATCCTTCAGAATCACAATCACATCATCAATATCCGAACAATCGCAGACAAACTCGGCATCCTTCATCGACTTACCGATACCGAAGAAGCCCTCAGCCCTATCCACGTAGAGTTTGGCATTCGACACTGCCACTTTCGTTGCCTCGATGGAGTCAAACTCGCGAATCTCGGTCTTGCGCTCACGACCCTTGCCATACTTCTCGCGAATACGCTCGTAGTAGGCCACTGCATAATCTGTCAGGTGAGCCAGATAGTTCTTCGTCTCCTTGATATTCTTCTCAATCTGCTTAATCTCGTTATCGGCCTTATCCGAATCATAACGCGAGATACGGATAAACTTCAGCTCGGTCAGGCGCTGCACATCTTCGAGTGTAACCTCACGCTTGAGCTGGCTCTTGAATGGCTCCAAACCTCCATCCACAGCCTTATATGCCGCCTCGCGCGACTTACAGCCCTCGATAAGTTGGTAGAGCTTATTCTCAATGAAGATACGCTCCAGCGATGCTGCGTGCCAAGCATCGTTAAGCTCACCGAGTTTAATCTCGAGTTCACTACCCAGCAACGCCTTGGTATGCTCTGCCGAGCGGCGCAGAATCTCGCTGACTCCCATAAACACCGGCTTCTCATCGCAGATAACGCAGGCATTGGGCGAAATCGACACCTCGCAATCGGTAAATGCGTAGAGTGCATCAATAGTCTTATCCGATGACTCATCGGGAGCTACCTGAATAACAATTTCGACCTTCTCGGCGGTATTATCATCGACCTTACGAATCTTAATTTTACCCTTCTCGTTAGCCTTGATAATCGACTCCTTGAGCGACTCGGTAGTGGTCGAGTAGGGAATCTCGGTGATGGCGAGTGTACGCTTGTCAATCTTTGAAATCTTGGCTCGCACCTTCACAGCACCACCTCTCAAGCCATCATTATAGCGGCTAACATCAATCATACCGCCTGTGGGGAAGTCGGGATAGAGTTGGAACTCCTCACCGCGCAGGTGGGCAATGCAGGCCGAGATAAGTTCATTGAAGTTATGGGGCAGAATCTTCGAAGCCAGACCCACGGCGATACCGTCAGCACCCTGCGCCAGCAGCAAGGGAAACTTCACGGGCAGGGTCACAGGCTCCTCATTACGGCCGTCATACGAGCGCATCCACTCGGTTGTCTTCTTGTTGTAGACCACCTCCAGCGCGAACTTCGACAAACGTGCCTCAATATAACGGCCCGCAGCAGCATCGTCACCGGTAAGGATATTACCCCAGTTACCCTGGCAATCAATCAGCAGATCCTTCTGACCCAGCTGCACCAGCGCATCCTTAATCGAGGCATCTCCGTGAGGGTGATACTGCATAGTCTGACCCACGATGTTTGCCACCTTATTGTAGCGGCCGTCATCCACACACTTCATCGCGTGCAGGATACGGCGTTGCACGGGCTTCAAACCATCCTCGATATGGGGTACGGCTCGTTCGAGGATAACGTAGGAGGCGTAGTCCAAAAACCACGTCTTATACATACCCGTCAACTTGCGGATACTATCCTCCGAGGTCAGTCGTTCGAACTTGCTCATCTGTGCGGGCTCGG
>JBGUTM010000297.1:0-2904 GCA_045133075.1 Alistipes sp.
TCATAGGTGCCCACCAGGACAACCATCCCGTAGTGGTAACATCGAAGTATCCGCTCTCTCTCGTTCAGGCTCTCGGTGGCAAGGAGGTATCCCACGGCGGAGTTCACGCCGAGGTGGAGGTTGGCGACCAGAAGATTAACATTGTAGGTTTCCACACATATCCTCACGCCTACGAGCGTGGTTTGACCGACAAGGCTGAGCAGATTGCCAGCCGCCGCCGCTACGATGGCGAGAAGTTCCGCGCCGAGGAGATGCAGATATTTATGGAGCGCACAATCCTCAACCCCAAATTCAAGAAGCACAAGAATTGGCTTATTATGGGCGATACGAACTGTCTGTCACCCCTCGATGACCGTTTCTTCGGACACGGAGCCGACTCGCCGCTCTATTGGGGTCATAAGTATATCCTCGAGAATACCCCCTGCATCGACATCGTCAAGCGTTACTGCTGCCCACAGCAGAGAGATGTGTTGATTCCTTCGATTCAGTGGGAGCGCCGCATCGACATCATCTACGCCTCGCCCTCGATGATGGAGCGCGTGGTGAAGGTCGAGACCCCGAAAGATGAATTCACAACCTCAATCAAGGAGCCCGGTCTGCGCCACCACAAGCGTTCATCGGATCACCTCCCCGTGATTGTCGATTTCAGACTCAAATAAAGTAAACCATAAAACCTAATTTACAATGAAAAGACTATTTATGTCACTGCTTGCAGTTGCCGCAATCGGCCTCGCAGGCACCACAAACGCTCAGGAGGCGGCACAGCCCGAACTCGGAAGCGTTGAAGCGACCATTACCGCAGTCAATGAGGGTGTAGTCACCTGGAATACGGGTAATGCACAGTCGCAGCTCCACCGCGGAGTTAAGACTCAGGCTCTCTCGATGCTCAAGGGCATCAACGAGATAGAGATCTCGTTCACCATCATTCCCAAGGATAAGTGGCACTCGTTTGTCGAGTTCCAGGCATTCGATGCGGGTGTAGTTAAGGAGTTGTGGATCAACGGAATCAAGCGTTCGCTCAACAAGGATATCTACCCCTATGAGGATTCGATGGTCGAGAAGGTACGACTGATTGCCGACAATGAAATTCTCCGCTACTCGGGCAAGATCGAGGATATGCAGACCTGGAACACTGTTCGTATGGTCGTTAGCGGCGTAACTCCCGAGAGCTCGTTCGGCTGGGCTGCAAACCCCGAATCGGACAAGACCAAGCACGGCTTCTGCATCAGCAATGTCGAGATGAAGGTTATCTCGACCGTTACTCGCGAGAACACTCTCCGCATTATGACCTACAACGTGCAGAACGGCATCTGGGGTGACGAGCAGAACAACTACGACAACTTCGTAAAGTGGATGCAGGAGCAGGATCCCGACATCTGCATCTTCTGCGAGTCGCAGACCATCTACAAGACCCAGACCCACGAGAAGTGTGACGTTACCGAGCGTTACCTCCCCTACAAGAAGGGGACCAAGTGGGAGCGCGGCGTGGAGCCCTACCTCGAGCCCGAGGGTTGGATTGAACTCGGCTCTCGCTGGGGTCACAAGTACGCCAAGATTGGTGCTCACATCGACAACCACCCCGTAACCGTAACCTCGAAGTATCCCGTGACCCTCGTTCAGAAGCTCGGCGACAAGAACCCACACGAGATCTGGCACGGTGGTATTCACGCACAGGTTACCGTTGATGGTCAGACCATCAACATCGTAGGCTACCACACTTGGCCTTTCGGTATGTCGCGCGAGACCCGTGGCAAGGGCAAGGCTCTCGAGGCTGAGAGCACAGCAGCACTCGGTGGTCACAACTATCGCACCTATGAGACCGAGTTCTTTATAGAGAATACGGTGAACAACCCCAAGTATGCCGATCAAGAGCTTTGGATCATCACTGGCGACACCAACTGCCGTTCGTCACTCGATGATGCATTCCTGGGCTATGGCCCCAAGAGCCCGCGCTATGGTAGCAACAACTACGTTCTCGACCACTCGCGTTGTCGCGATATCGTTAAGGAGTACAACTCGCCCGACAACCGCGATGTACTGATGAGTTCGACCCAGCACCAGGCTCGTATCGACATAATGTACGGTAGCGAGGCGATGATGAGCCGAATAATTCGTGCTGAGATTCCGAAGGATGAGTTTACAGCGGCTCCCTACAACCGCGAGATGCGCTTCTACGACAAGTCTTCAGATCACCTCCCCGTAATCGTTGATTTCCAGTGGAAGTAGTCACTAATCCGAATTATTAAAACAGACAAAAAATATGAAAAAGTTATTTTTAGCAATTGCTGCCATCGCCTTTGTAGCTACAACAGCTATGGCACAGCAGCCGAAGGTTGCAGCTTTGAAGATCGTCGCTGAGGCCGATGCATCTATCACAGCAATCAACCCAGAGGTTACCGCTTTCCAGAATGGTGACCAGATTACCGTAAATGGCAAAAAGCACGCTATCAAAGTTACCAAGAAGGGAAAGGCATCTGTAAGCGTTGACGCTAATGCAGAGTACCGTGCTGCATATCCCGCAGACTGCTCGGGTCTGGATGTTGGCAAGTCTTCGCATATGCGTCTGCTCCCCGTTCAGCTCTATAAGGAGGGCTCGTTCGACCGCATTTATATGCCTATGCGTGCCGAGTTGGCTGAAAAGAACACTCTTACATTCAAGCCAATGTGCGGTGTTCTTCATTTGAAGGTTTCGGGTGATGCAGCGGTAAACTGTATCAAGGTTGAGGATAACAACGGCATCTATCTGGCAGGTTACTTCAATTGGGATGCTAACCTCGAAGCTCTCGTTCAGCGTCCCGCAACCGCTGCAGGTATCTACTTCACCACGCTCGATTGTAGCAACAATGGCCAGGGTGTAGCTCTTACAGCAGAGGGTAAGGATTTCTATATGGTGCTTCCCGCTGG
>JBGUTM010000298.1:0-3316 GCA_045133075.1 Alistipes sp.
TCGGGCGACATCGAGGCTCTGGTGGCAAGCTACCTTACGGGCTTTATCCTCGACCCGGGCATAGGCTGTGCCGGTCACGGCTCCGACCACGAATGCAGTGGCCACGAACATTCGCACGAACACACATGTCCAAACCACTAAAGCACAAAAAAAAACAGAAAGAGCTTATGAAGGATAAGATGTCGAAAAATATGATAATTAACCTACTAATGTTTGTAGCTATGGCGCTGACAAGCATTAGCGGATTTGTTATGAAGGAGATAATGCATCGCAACTCGGGGATAAACCTATTTTTAGGCCTTAAGCGTCGCGGTTGGCACGACATCCATCTATGGGCCGGCATTATAGCTGTCATATTGCTGGCTGTACATATCTACCAGCACCACTCGATGATAGGCGCGTGGTTCAGCAAACACATTCCACATAGGCCGACCCGTATCGCGGTCTATATCTTACTAACATTATTGCTGGTTGCCACCGTTGTACCGTGGCTATTTATGTATGTATAACGTGTGAATGAGCCAAACAAAGGGCTGTCAGGATTCTGACAGCCCTTATTTATTGCCAAGCTAACGGTTTATGGTCATTACTTAAACGAATACCACTCGCCCCACGCCATCACGACATAGGGATACTCCGTATTCTTCAGCTTATCGAACGTAAACCAATAAGCCTCGCGGTGGCCGATGGTGTGACCCATCTCGTTCTCGTGAGCCGTGAAGACATAGCGAGGATCAAAGCCCTTCAACACCTCCAGGATTTTGGGAGTCCAGCAATTGACAATCAGAGCATCAATCTTGGGTGTATGCTCCTTAACAGTCGGCACCCAATTCCAAGTATCTTTCTTATCGTAGAGGTCGCCGGTGTGGCAGATGGTATACTTCTCGGGGGTGGTAATTACGGGGACATTGTTCAACAACGGACGCTGATATCCGGGGAATATCTTCACCTGCAACTTCTCACCGCTCTTCAGTTCCAACTCCGAGTCGTAGATACCGCCCTCGGTACGCCAATGGCTTACACCCTCAACATCGGGGAGAATCTCGCCCTGCGCAATCACGGGCTTGCCGGCAGCGATAAACAGATCAATAACCCAACGATCAATATGGTCGGCATGGTTGTGCGAGAGGAACATAACGTCACACTGCTCGACAATGGCCTTAATCTGCTCATCTGTCACAATACGATAGTCGGTATCTGCATACTTGCCTCGTGAAAGATAGGTACCGCGAACAAGGTCAAAAGCGATAGTCACCGACTTGGTCTTTGCGACAAAACCCTCGTTATAGACTCTACATATCTTCACACCCTTCTTTACAGGCTTCTGCACCTCGGCCACAACCTTCTCCATACGCGAATTGCAGAACTCACGCATAGCAGCCGAGTTATCGTTACGAGTCTCGTGTTGCAGACCATCGAGAGTAAAGAGAGCCAACTTACGACCTATCGAGGCATTCACCATCGGAGGGTACTCATCAAGAGCCTTATCCGCAAGGCGGTAAAATTGTTCGCCTTGTACCTCATAGTAGTAGTCGTGATCTCGGTGAAAACTTCTGGATTTAGCCTTTGCAGGTGCTTGGGCTACCGCACTTGCGGCAACTGCCACAGCGCACACCAGCATCAAAACATTAACAATTTTCTTCATCGGTTTGATAGTTTTAAGCGAAAAAGGCACCAACATATCTTTGCGACACATCAATACCTTTCTCTTTACAATTAGTATTTAAGATCTACGTATTACCTACCCAACAGAGCCTTAACCTCGCGGCAAACGGTCTCACCATTGTATCCGAACTTCTCGTCCAGCACTTTATAGGGAGCCGAATAGCCAAAGTGGTCGAGGCCGTGAATTGCATTCAAATCGCCAACCAACGAGAGCAGTGTCACGGGCAGACCCGAGGTCATTCCATAGCGCACAACACCCTCGGGCAGAACGCTCTCCTGATATGACTTGGGCTGGTCGCGGAACAGACCCTCACTGGGAACGCTCACAATGCGCACTGCGATACCCTCCTGCTCCAGAAGTGCAGCACCCTCTACCAGAGTTGCAACCTCCGAACCCGAGGCAACCATCACCACGCTCGGTTTCGCCTTATCTGCCACGATATAGGCACCCTTGGTGAGCTGCATAGCCTCCTCGCGGCGGCTTACACCCAGCGCAGGCAGGCTCTTGATATTCTGACGAGAGAGGACCAATGCCACAGGGCGTTTCTCCTCAACGGCCACCTTCCACGCTGCGATGGTCTCCTCCGAATCTGCCGGACGCAGAACGACCATCGAGCGTTCGCCCTTGTGGTTGCGCAGATGCTCCATAAGGCGAATCTGCGCCTCGTGCTCCACGGGCTGGTGGGTAGGTCCATCCTCACCCACGCGGAACGAGTCGTGTGTCCAGATATAGATAACGTGCAGGTGCATCAACGCCGACAAGCGCACTACAGGCTTCATATAGTCCGAAAAGACGAAGAATGTTCCACAAGCAGGAATAACACCTCCGTGCAGTGCCATACCGTTCATCATACAAGCCATAGTAAGCTCCGAAACGCCGGCCTGGAAGAATTTTCCCGAGAAGTCACCCTTTGTAAATGCCTTGGTCTTCTTGAGGAAACCATCGGTCTTATCCGAGTTACTCAGGTCAGCCGAAGCCACAATCATATTTTCAATCTTCTCGGCATAGACACCCAACATCGCTGCCGATGCGGCACGTGTAGCCTGATCGGGCTTCATCTCGATACTCTTATAGTCGATGGCGGGCAACTCTCCGTTCAGGAACATATCGAGTTTGTGAGCCAGGGCCGAGTTCTGCGAACGCCACTCCTGCTCCACAGCCTTACGCTCACGGATAATCTGAATCAACTCCTCGCGGCGAGCCTCGTAAATCTCGGCACTCTCGGGGAAGATTGCGAAGGGATTCTCGGCATCGCCACCCAGATTTCGCACCGTGGCTGCATAGTCGGCACCGGCAGCCGAGAGCGGCTGTCCGTGGGTAGACACCTTATCCTCGAAGCTCGCACCATCGGCCGCAACAGCACCCTTGCCCATCACGGTCTTACCGATGATGAGTGTCGGACGCTCGGTCTCGCGGTTAGCTGCATCGAGAGCGGCACGCATCTGGTCGATATCGCCTCCATCAACCTCAATCACGTTCCACGCCCACGCGCGGTATTTCATTGCCACATCCTCGGTATCGACCTCATCAACCTTGGTCGAGAGCTGCACATTATTCGAGTCGTAGTACATAATGACATTGTGCAGTCCCAGATTGCCGGCAATACGACCCACACCCTGCGAAATCTCCTCCTGAACGGCACCGTCCGAG
>JBGUTM010000299.1:0-4075 GCA_045133075.1 Alistipes sp.
CCCTCGGCCTCTTTGTTACCGAAGGTGTAGACTCTTTTTACGTTTGCCATAATGACTTAACTTAAAATGTTGATTATTTGATAGTTATAGTGTTTCCTTATCGTTTGCAACTTACAAAGATACAAAAATTTTGTTCAAAAACAACAATTTCTACCGCCAATAACAAAAAATGGGCAATTTTCTGCCGACACCACCCACATAACCCTCTCGGTCAAAGGTCGGTTTGGGCTCTCCGTTTTGATCGAGCAGCCAATGGCGAGCATAGACATCGCAACGACACTCGAGCCTGCGGTCGATGTATATTTTGTCGAACATTCTCCATCGGTTGCGGTAGACTGTATTGCCGTGTCCGGCACGTTCGGCCTCGGCCGTAGCATCACTCAATCCGAGTCGTGCGAGGTCGTTGCCGTAAAGGTTGCCGGCCACAACGATATGCCGTTCGGGTGAGAGTTCTTGTAGTTGAACCACAAGGGATTCGAGCATACGTGACCGGTGAGTGAGCAGAAAGGCAAACTCACGATTGGCAACCGTAGCCTTGACGAGCATATAGTCGAGCCCGACCTGCACCTCCTCCACAAAGAGAACATCGCCATAGTAGAGCAATGCGAAATCCATACCATCCAATCTGTTGAGTGTGCGGTGGAGGTAGGAGTAGTCGCCGTTGCAGTGGGTGACGATGTCGCGCACCACCTGCTCATTCTCTACGCCATAGAGGGCTACCAGAGGCAGTGCCATCGAGTCGATGACTGCTGCCAGGCCTTCGATTTTGCGCTTGTAACGCTCTGTGTTCCAGTTGTTGCGGCCTTCAGGCGTGAAGTTGTGGTCGTCATAGAATGATGATAGAGTCGTGTCGTAGGCGCGGTCCACATCATAATAAGCGAATCCAACCCTCGGTTGAGCCGAGAGTTGGATTGCCGTAAAGGTTGCTATGCACAACAGAATTTTGCGCATAACTATTTGATACCGTACTTCTTGAGAATCTTCTTGACGCGAGGCAGGTAGGTCTTGATAAACTTGTCGAAACCGAGATCCGAGGGGTGTGCACCATCGATTGTTCCGTCATAGTCATCGCTGGTGATATTTTCAGCATCGAGGAAGTATACGTTCTTGTACTTCTTGACCATCTGCGGCATCAACTCGCGAACGGTTGCGCGGCGCTCGAGGTTGAACGAGAGCCACTTCTCCTCGAAGAGGGTATCCTCGCGCATATGTGTCTGCAGGAAGATGAAGGGCTTGTCGGGGTGAGCCTCGGTGATGGTCTTGATGAAGGGCTCCAGACGCTCGCGAATCTCCTTGGGTGTGGGGTTCGAGAAGGCATCGAACATATAGGCATCAGCCTCGGTTTCGGCGATAATCTTTGCAAACTCGGGTTGGAGCTTGCACTCGCCGCTGAATCCGAAGTTTACGAAGTCGAATCCCGAGTAGCGGCTCATTCGTGCGGTGTAGGTCATACCAGGACGCGAAGCCGATGCTCCGTGGGTAACGCTCGAGCCGTGGGTGAGCACCTTGTAACGGTAGGGTGACTCGATGGGTGTGATGCTTGTGCCCTCATCCACACCGAGTTGCAGGTCGGTAACCTCGCACCACGCGGGCAGGTAGAGCATACACTTCTTGGTGCCTGCGGGCATATTCTTGGCGATTTTCCAGGTAGATTCACACTTGGTCTGGTCGCCCGAGGGACGGCCTACGCCTACGAACATCCACTTGCCGTCCTTCTCGATGTATAGATCGAGTCCGCGCTGGAGAATCGGGGTCATATTGTTGCCCAGACCGCGCTTAACCCACTTCCACTTGGCCATAATGGTCTTGCTGTCGGTTGAGAACATAATATAAAGACCGGTCGAATACTTACTCATCTGCTCGATATGTTTGTTGGGCAGGGGGTACTTGCTCGGGTCGAAACGCGAGAAGGGGTTGCTCTCCGACTTGAGGGTCTGTCCGCAGACATTGAGGGTCGAGGCATCAACGTAGTTGATGTTCTGTGCCGAGATGCTCATCGTCATCAACGAGATGACGAGTGTTGCCAAAATTGATTTAAGTTTCATAACTAATTAAGTTTTTGTTAGTTTTGATGTATATTGTTTTTGTTTTTTGAACTTGTAAATCGTAAATCATTTCTCGATTACTCCCGAGCCAACCAGCTCTTCGCCATCATACCACGCTGCAAACTGACCTGCGGCAATGCCCCGTTGCGCCTGGTCGAAGAGTAGATATGCTCCCTCCTCGCGGATGAAGAGGGTGGCCTGCTGCAACGGCTGGCGGTAGCGTATTCTCACCGCAAAACGGGCACTTTCGCCTATGCTCAAGGCCCTTGACGGATTGACCCAGTGTATCTCCTCGGGGCGAATCTTCAGAGCCTTGCGATAGAGCCCCGGGTGATTATCGCCCTCGCCTACATATATTACATTCTGCTCTACGTCCGTGGCGATGATGAAGAGCGACTCCTTGCGTCCTCCGATACCGAGACCTTTGCGCTGTCCGATGGTGTAGAAGTGGGCTCCCTTGTGTTCGCCAATCTTCTTGCCGTCACGCACCGTGTAGTGCCACGGCTCGGAGAGAGCTACCAGATCGTCTTCTGTGATTTCGCGGTTGAACTTGGGCCATTCGGGTTTGATTTCGTGGATGTTACCCTTGGCGGCCTTGAGTTTTTGCTGGAGGAAGACGGGTAGATCGACCTTGCCTACAAAGCAGATACCTTGCGAATCCTTACGCTTGGCAGTGGCCAGGTGTTGCTCCTCGGCTATGCGGCGTACCTCGGGCTTCTCGATGTGGCCGATGGGGAACATAGCGTATCGCAGCTGCTCCTGTGATAGCTGGCAGAGGAAGTAGCTCTGATCTTTGTTCTTGTCGGCACCGGCCAGAAGCTTGTATGTTGTGGTGCCATCGGGTGCAACCTCCTCGGCCTTTTGGCAGTAGTGGCCCGTAGCCACAAAGTCGGCACCCAACTTTTGAGCCTCTTTCAGGAAGACATCGAACTTGATTTCGCGGTTGCATAGCACATCGGGATTGGGTGTGCGGCCTCTCTCATACTCCGAGAACATATACTCCACCACGCGGTGGCGATACTCCTCCGAGAGGTCTACCACGTGCAATGGGATATCCAATCGTTTGGCTACCAGTTCGGCGAATAGACGGTCATCGTGCCAGGTGCAGTCGCCCTCGAGTGTTCCGGTCGTGTCGTGCCAATTTATCATAAACAGACCCACAACATCGTAGCCCTGCTCTTTGAGCAGATAGGCGGCCACCGATGAATCGACTCCGCCCGAAAGACCTATAACTACGCGTTGTGCCATCTTGTTTTCTCTGTTTTTTTTGGTGTTGGTATTTGAATTTATAATTCGAGCAAGCCCTCGGGAAGGATCATTTTAATTTTGCCCTTTTCGAAGTCTATTGAGGCGATAAACTCCTCGGCAGCCGGTACTAATACCTCCTCGCGGCCCTCGAATGTGATGCCGAAGAGGGGATTGGCCTCGCTGTCATAGAAGTCTGTGACCTCGCCACGCAGACCGTTTGCCGTTACCGTAAAGCCGATAAGATCCTCCATATAGAACTCATCATCATCTCTCTCCAGCTCTTCAATGAAGAGTTCGCGGCCGACAAATTCGCCGATACGCTTCGGGGTGTCCAGGTCGGCAAAGGTTACGCGAGCGCCGCTGGCTCCGTGGGGCTCGAAGTTCTGGCACCAGAGGGGTACGGCCAGATTGTCCACCATAACAAATAGAGGCATAGTCATCGGGTCGAAATCCTCGGGTAGGGTGGTGTAGAGGTTGAGCAATACGCCCCCCTCGGTACCGAAAAGTTTGGTTATGCGTGCAACTGCCTGCATTGTTTTTCTTGGCTTGTGTAAAAATATCCCCCAAATTTAACAAAAGTTCTTGAAAGTACAAAAAAAATAGTCCGCACGGTGATAACCATGCGGACTACGCTGTATAAAATATCTTCTAAATTACCTCTTCGGAACGAAGATACCGAAACCTGTATCTGGTGTAAAAATATAAATGAACTCTGTAAATCAGAAGTGCGAATACAAGAAATGATGTTCGGGAACCCCGAACACCATTTCTTAAGAAGCCAT
>JBGUTM010000300.1:0-2567 GCA_045133075.1 Alistipes sp.
TGCCGAACTTGGTTCTTAAAGTGTTTAGACTTAACATATTACTTAAATGTTTTATAATTAGTCAAAAATAGTTTCCAAAGGTAGTAATTTTATTCCGAAAAGTTGCACTACTAAATCATTTTTTTTGCAACATTTCAACTCTGGCCAATTCCAGACGCGAACGAGTGGTCCTCAAAATCTTAATTCTTAGGTTATCAAGCGTAATGATTTCGCCCGCAACAGGCAGTCCGTCATAATTATAAATAATGTATCCGGCCAGAGTATCATACTCATCACTCTCCTCGATATTGAGCCCATAACGCTCGTTCAGATACTCCACATCCAGCCTGCACGAGAAGACATACTCATTCTCACCAACCTGCTTCTCAACCATCTCGGGCTTGTCGTGCTCATCCTCAATATCGCCAAAAATCTGCTCGAGAACATCCTCCAAAGATATGATGCCGGCCGTGCCGCCAAACTCGTCAATGACCACGGCGACATTGCTCTTGCTCTTCATAAAGTGTTCGAGCATCTGTTGCAGGGGCAGTGTCTCTGCTACAAAATCGACCTCCATAAGCACCTCCTCGATATTCTTGGGCTGGTGGAACAAACTCTTGACATTCACGTAGCCAACAATGTTGTCAATAGAGCCCTTCCAGACAAATATACGCGAATACATCGAATCGACAAACCTCTCGGTCAAATCCTCGATTGAGGTATCTTCGCCATCCACAGCCTCGATATCCACACGCGAAATCATACAATCCCTCACCCTCAAATCGGCAAAGTCAAGTGCATTTTGCAGGATCTTAATCTCCTGATCGGCAGGCTCGTGCTGCGCATCGCTATTGTTGCTGTCAAGCAGATGCTCCAAATCACTGCGGTCGAATCGCATATCAACCTCTCCGGCCTCGTTCTTGCGGCCAAACAGTCGTAATATGCCATACGAAAGCAGCGTGGTGAAACGAGCTATCGGATAGAGCAACAGGTAAAACAGATAGATTACCGGAGCAAAGAATTTGTAATAGAAGTTCGGCTTACTGCGGAAAACCGACTTGGGAATATACTCTCCGACAAAGATCACGATGATTGTCGGGATGATGGTTTCGAGAACAAACGAGCCATTATTGGCTACCTCCGTCCAGCCGAACGTATAGGCCAGAGCTCGCAATAATACCGACATACAGAGCGAGTAGACAACAAGCGCGATATTGTTACCGACCAGAATTGTCGTGATGTACTGTCCCGGATGGCGGGCAAAGATGTCGGCAATAAAGTCGAAGAGGCGATTCTGCTTACGATCAATCTCAAGCTTGAGACGATTCTTGTTGATAAAGGCAATCTCCATACCCGAGAAGAATGCCGAGAGCATCAACATAACAACGATTATCACCACAGATGTAACTACATTCTCCATCTCCTACTCCGTTTTCTCTTCAACACTCATCACTGCTTCAGCCTTCTGGACCCGCTCCTCGCACTGCTGAATCTTCAGGCGTTCGCCGCCCTTCGTCTGGTGTCCGTTTACTCGTCTGGGCACCTCGCGAGATTGAATATGTTTATTGTTGGTGTGGAGACTACCCGACTTACGAGCAGACTTTTGAGGTAAATTCGCCGCCGGAGCCTCTTTCTCCGCGGCCTTAGGCTTGCGCACCTCACTCTTCTTCTCGGTTGCGGGCTCACTCTTGGAGCTTGCCGAGGTAACGGCAGCTGAAGCCTCACTCTTTGCCGTAGCCGTTGTGTCGGGGCTCTCCGTAGGCTCCATATTGACCAGCATCTTACCCGACATTCGGCGGAATCGCCACTCCTTCAACTCCTCATCCGACTCGAAGCCCTCACCCATAAAGGTATCAGACCCCTTGACGATTTTGGAATCGACATTCGAATAGATGCGGCCCGTCTTGGAGTTCCAGAAGAGCTGCTGGGTGTAGAGTTTGGTACCATCGGCCTTCTCAACAACCACATCACCCTTCGCCTCCCACAACTCGCGCTTCTCGTAGTAGATGGCGTAGTTGGCCACCAACGTAGCATTTACCGTTGTGAGCGAGTCGTTCTGGTAGGTGGTGATATGTATGCCCTTGCGAAATTCGCGATAGGGATCCGAGGCCAGAGTATATCCCTCCAGCAGAGGGGTCTTGAAGTGATACGAGCGGCGACCATTCTCCGACATAAGAATCGTCAAATCCTCGCTACGCTCGGTCATCAGAGCCTCGTTATTGACAGCACTCTTCTCGGAGTCTGCCGCACCGCAAGAGAATAGCAAGATAGCACTTCCCAAAAAGGAAAGTGCTACCATAGCATATTTTCTCACAGTTAAAGTCACCATAGATTACTGCGGACGGAAACGAACAATGGTCGATACGCCACGGGCAATACCGCAGGTTACGGTGTAGGCCGAACCCTCCTTCAACTCTGCGAAGAAGCACTCCTCGGCAGTGGGGAAGAACTTGCGATAGGTTGCCATAAACTGCTGTGCATCCTCCTTAACATCGGGCTGTGCATCGAGCATCGACACTGCCTTATTCATCGTATCGTATGCAGCCCAGAAGGTTGCATCCTTAGCCAAGCCCGAGCAGTTAGCGTTG
>JBGUTM010000301.1:0-2635 GCA_045133075.1 Alistipes sp.
GAGAGGAGGGATAGCAAGAGGGTCTACACGGAGTCCTTAAACTCACTAAATTCCCTATATTCACCTTTAATTATATAAGCCACTGAAATTCTCTAATCTTATTAAAGATGTGTCGTAGGTGGGTTAATTATCAATGAGGTATGGGCAAAAAAAAATCGAGGTCGCGGAGGTGTTCGACCCCAAGCGAGCACCGCTTGCGAGTCTTAGTAACCCATCTGGTTACAACCTTCCGTTTCCTCTACCAACCTAAAACTACTAACCTAAATGAACCTTAAAACTTCACTGCAAAGATAAGGGCTTTTTTAATACTGTGCAACTATTTTATTAAAAATTTTCAATAATTTTTTGATAATTTTTTATTAAGCAAATCGGCAATAATGGGTAAGTTGCTGTGCGCTTGTGACTTATGCCTATTATTGCCGATGTGTTTGCAGATGCTATATTTTTGCTTGTTATTTGTCTGATAGGAGTGAAAACACAGTTTCGACACTATATGTCAAACGGATTTTCTTATACTTTAGATCGGGTGAAGCCTCAATTTTCCACTCCTCGGCATACTCTGCGTAGTCATACTGTGCATCATTCATTACGGTATTCAGCGCACTTTTGCTCAAAGGTCTGATGTTTGAGTCGGAGATGTTGAGGCACTCGCCGACCTTGCAGCCCACAGCCCCGGCAAGGATCTGTGCCTGCTCGAGGGCGTTCTCCATCGCCTTGATGCGCACCTGCTTTGCATACTCCTCCATCTTTGATGAGGCTGCATCTGCTCGCTGATTCTTGATACCCATCTGCTCCAGAGCGGACGATATAAGTTGCAGCTCTCGGGTCGAAGAGAGACGCAAATTGAGTGATTGGGTCGGAATGGTTTCGTGGTTGCCCGAGGATGTTCTGCGAGAAGTGATGTTGATACTGCTGATAGTCAGATTGTTTTCGATATCTATTTTGCAGTTTTCAGCAGGTCGAGGACATCTCGGCGCTGGTCGATAATCGGACGGCTGTCACCTTGGATGGTGAAATTAAGGTAGAAGATGTCGGGCTCAACCTCAATCTCTGCGACTCCTTTTACGGCAATAGTTCTTGATTGTGTCGGTTCGGCAGCAACGACCATATTGGCAATGCAGAGAGCTGCAACGCCAATCATCAGCATCAAAATCTTTTTCATAATATCAAGTTTTAAGGTGTTTGTCTGCAAATATAACGCCGATGAAGCTTGATATATTGCCCTATGAGGGCGTGGAGGGGGCTACTTGCGGCGCTCCAGCTTCACCACATTCTCAACGTGGTGTGTGTGGGGGAACATATCGACCGGCTGTACGGCAACCACGCGGTACTCCTTGTCAAGCAGGGCCAGGTCGCGTGCCTGAGTTGCGGGGTTGCAGCTGACGTAGACCATACGTTCGGGTGCGGCGCGGAGGATAACCTCCAAGACCGGCTCATCGACACCTGCTCGGGGCGGGTCGAGGATAATCACATCGGGTCGGCCGTTGCGGGCCACGAAGTCGTCGCTCAGCACTGCCTTCATATCGCCGGCATAGAACGAGGTGTTGTTGATGTTGTTGATCTGCGAGTTGATCTTTGCATCCTCGATAGCCTCGGGGACATACTCAATGCCGACAACCTTCTTGCAGCGGCGGGCGCAGAAGTTGGCGATGGTACCCGTACCCGTGTAGAGGTCATAGAGGGTATCCTCGGGCTTCAGGTCGGCAAAGTCGCGTGTCACCTTGTAGAGTTCGTAAGCCTGTTCCGAGTTGGTCTGGTAGAATGACTTGGGGCCAACCTTGAACTGTAAACCCTCCATCTGTTCGATGATGTGGTCTTTGCCTGCATAGAGTACGGGGGTTTGGTCGGTGAGCGAATCGTTCCACTTAGTGTTTACTATATAGAATAGTGATGTAATCTCGGGGAATGTTCGGTGGATATGCTCCATCAGCGAGTCGATTTTCTGGCGGTCATCCTCGTTGAAGACCACTATGAGCATATTCTCGCCTGTCGAGGCGGTGCGGATAACGATGCCACGCATAAGACCCTGATGTTCGCGGGCGTTGTGGAATGAGTAGCCATTCTCGATGCAGTAGCGTTTAATCTCATCACGTAGCGGGTTCGAGGGGTCGGGTTGCAACCAGCAGTGGTCGATGTCGAGAATCTTGTCGAACATATTGGGTATGTGGAATCCCAGTGCGGGGCGAGGCTCGATGTCGCCACCTGCGGCAATCTCCTCATAGGTAAGCCAGCGGCGGTCGGCGAATGTAAACTCCAGCTTATTGCGGTAGTATTGGGTCTTTGCCGAGCCGAGGCAGGGTGCTATTTCGGGCAGCTCGACCTTGCCGATGCGGGTTAGTTGGTCGCGCACCTGTTCGGTCTTGAATCGCAGCTGCTCGGCGTAGGGCAGATTCTGCCACTTGCAGCCTCCGCAGACTCCAAAGTGGGTGCAGAAGGGCTCCTCGCGCAGGGGTGAGCGTTTGACATACTCGACAACCACACCCTCCATAAAGCGGCGGCGTTTGTTGCGAATCTGCACATTTACCACATCCCCCGGAACGGTCATCGGGACAAATACCACCACATCGTTCCAGCGACCCATAGCCTTGCCTTCGGCGGCGAGAGTCGTAATTTCGAGCCCCTCGATAAGAGGGTA
>JBGUTM010000302.1:0-3948 GCA_045133075.1 Alistipes sp.
ATCGAGGCGAGAACTCGAGCATCACACGCTTGGGCGCAGCGTTGGGCTTTGTCCTCACATCGCAACGCCTCACAAGGTGGAGATTTCCTGCCGCAATCACCGACAGAGCCGTCTCCGCAGGCACTATAACCGCAAAACGGCCCTCGGGTGAGAGCAGACGCTTGGCTGCGCACATCAAATCTGCAAACGATAGAGAATCGGTATGACGAGCCCTATTACGACTGTCATCGGGGCACTTGAGCGAATCGACAAAGTATGGCGGATTGGAGACGATTAAATCGAACTTCTGCTCTGTGGAGAACTCCTGCACCGCACACTCCTCGACCACCACCCTATCGCGCCACGGCGAAGCAGTGACATTCTCCCTCGCCTGTGCGGCACTATCTGCATCTATCTCGACTGCCACGACCTGCACCTCGGGATTGCGTTGCGCCAGCATCAGGGCTATCAGGCCCGTGCCCGTGCCTATATCGAGGGCTCTCCTATCTGTGGGCCGCACCGATGCCCACGCTCCAATGAGTACGCCATCCGTGCCGACCTTCATCGCCGAGCGTTGCTGATGTATGGTAAATTGCTTAAAACGAAACATCTCGACCCTACTTCAAAAAGCCATCTATACCCGCGCCGAAGAGCGAGAAATCAAACCTTACGGGGTCATCGGCATCGAACTCCCGCAGCGACTCCGTAATCTCGACTGTGGCCTTCCAATCGCTCTGCTTGCGGCGCAACAATCCGAGTGCACGTCCCATATTGCCCGTATGGACATCGAGCGGCAGGTACAACGCCGACATCGGCACCCTGCGCCACTCTCCGAAGTCTACACCTCTCTCATCGCGGCGCACAAACCAGCGGAAGTACATATTCAGTCGTTTGCAGGCTGCTCCCTTATCTATCGAAGAGAGATGCTTCTCACAGTGAGAATTGTGGTCACAAGAGAAAAATTCGCGGCGGAACTCCGACAACACCTGCGCCATCGAGCCGGTAGCCTCATAACGCTCCTCGACAAAATTACCGATACCGCCAAACCTCTCACACATACCTCTCACGCCTCGCACAAAGTCGATAAAGTCCTGGCCATTGAATGTGCGGTGGACGTAACTCTCAAGCAGAGCCAGCTCCCGCTCCGAGGCGTTGCGCACAAAGTCCGCAGGGGCGTTATCCATATACTGCATCATCCTTCGGGCACTCTTCACAATGGCCTTACGATTGCCCCAGGCAATGGTCGAGGCCAACAAGCCTGACACCTCGCGGTCATCGCGCGAGGAGAAGGAGTGAGGTATACTTATCGGGTCATTTTCGATAAATTCGGGTCGGTTATACTTGTCGTGCAGCGTCTCCAGAAGGTCACGCAGCTCATCACGTCCAAATTCAGAGTATCGTTCCATCGCTCATAGTTATTTTGCGGTCGGCCATCGAAGCCAAACCCTCATCGTGCGTAACAATTATTACCGTCTGCCCCAGCTTATCGCGCAGCTCGAAAAAGAGGCGGTGTATCTCCTCGCGATTAACCGTGTCGAGGTTACCCGAAGGCTCATCGGCCAAAAGCACCGAGGGGTTATTTATCAATGCGCGAGCAATGGCAACACGTTGCTGCTCTCCACCCGAAAGTTGGGCGGGCTTATGCTCCAAACGCTCCGAAAGGCCCATCATTCCGAGTAGTTCACGCGCTCGAGCCTCCACCTCTGTACGGTCGCGGTAGGCAATAAAAGCCGGTATACAGACATTCTCCAACGCCGTAAACTCGGGCAGCAGATGGTGGAACTGAAAGACGAAGCCTATATGTTCGTTGCGGAATCGCGAAAGAGCCTTATCGCCCAATCCCGACACCTCCTCACCATCAATCACCAGGCTACCCTCATCGGCGGTCGAGAGTGTGCCGAGAATCTGCAATAGCGTAGTCTTGCCCGCGCCACTTGCACCCACAATCGCCACAACCTCTCCCTTGGTCACCTCGAGCGAGATACCCTTAAGCACCTCCAGCGAGCCGAAACTTTTGTGTATGTTTTGTGCCTTTATCATACTCTATCTATCTATTTTGCTCAAACGCCTTGAATAGTTGCACTGTCTGTACCGCCTCGCGCACATCGTGCACCCTAAGAATCGTTGCACCCTGGCGCAGCGACTCCCAATTCAGAGCAGCAGTACCCACAAGGCTCTCCTCAGGCGTCACACCCAAAGTTTTATAAATCATTGACTTGCGCGACAATCCCGATAGCACCGGAAATCCCAATGCGCAGATATGCTCCAGATGTGCCAATAGTCTAAAATTCTGCTCCGTAGTCTTGGCAAAGCCGAATCCCGGGTCGAGAATCAGCTGCTTGGGGTCGATACCTAGCCTCACAAGTTCTTCAGCCTTATGTTTCAACGCCTCAGCAACCTCCCCAACCACATCCTCATAGTCTGTCATCGACTGCATAGTTGCAGGCATTCCTCGCATGTGCATAGCAACAAACGGCACTCCTGCCTCGGCGGCAACATCGACAATCATCGGGTCGGCATCACCACCCGTAATATCGTTAATAATCACCCCATTGTTCATCTCGAGGGCCTTCGCGGCCACCTCTGCGCGAAAGGTATCGACCGACACCGCCACGCTCGGGGCAATGCTCTGCGCCACACTCAAACCCATAGAGACCCTGCGCCACTCCTCCTGTGGAGACACCTCCGCAGCCCCGGGGCGCGTGGAATAACCTCCGATATCGAGTATTGAAGCCCCCTCCGCCACAGCCTGCGCCACACGCTTGGCAACCTGCTCCTCATCTGTGAGGCGGCTGCCCGCATAGAACGAATCTGGCGTAAGGTTCACTATCGCCATCACCTGCGGGGTGTGGAAATCGGGTATATGTCTATCGTCTTGCAGCTTCACGATTCAGAATCTTATGCATCTGCTCCACATCCGAACGCAGGTAGTCGAGCGAGATGTTCACCATAGTATAGTTCGCTCGCGCGTGGAGCTGGTCATCACTCATCTGGCAGGCGATACGCTCCTCAACCTGCTCGGGGGTCATCCCATTGCGGTTGCAGACCCTCATAACGCGCAACTCGCGCGGGGCCACCACCGCCAAAATCACATCAACCTCCTGCTCGAAGCCCGCCTCAAAGAGTATGGCACTCTCCATCATAACGTATGCCTCATTCTGATGCTCCGAGCACCAACGTCTGAAGTCCGCACGTACCGCCGGATGCACAACGGCATTAAGCACCGCCAATCGTTCTCCATTGCTGAAGACCTGCTCGGCAAGATATTCACGATTGAGCTTGCCTCCGACATACGCCTGCTCACCGAAGAGCGAGGTAATCTGTTCGCGCACCCGCTCATCATCGTTCATAAGGCGTTTAGCCTCGCTGTCACAATCATATATTGCTATGCCCTGCTCGGCAAACATCTCACAGACGGTAGTCTTACCGCTGCCGATACCTCCCGTAACACCTACTCGCATCATACTACTGCTCCTCCTCTTCCGTTTCGGGCACCGAGAGCATCGGAATCTCACCCAACGACACGAGCTTGATATCGCTCACACGCACCGATATCGCATTACGGAGCGACTTGGGGTCAATCTGGATAAACACTCCGCCGAAATCATCGGGAACAACCTTATAGGTCAGCTCCTCGAGCGGAATACGCAGTCGCTTGCTGAGCTGGAACTTATAGTTGAACAGGTTGGAACCCTTACCCTCGATAACACACGGCACCTCGAGTTTCTCGCCGCTGATATTCAGGCGCACATTATAGTCCGTGGTGTAGGTATAACCCAGCTTGGTGATATACCACATAATGAAGGCTGCCACGAACATCACTATAAAAACGGGCGAAATAGTTCTCTTGCCCCACTCCAAAAATTTATTCATCGTATATATTACTCTATAATTTTCTGAAACATTATCTCATCTTCGAAACCATTGCCGACCCTGCGCCACTCGCGCTTGATGCCCACCTGCTCGAAA
>JBGUTM010000303.1:0-4268 GCA_045133075.1 Alistipes sp.
TTGGGAGTGACGCCCTCGAAATCCAGGGGAGAAACGGCATACTCCGAAGAGATCGGCAACTGTACCGACATCTTCTCGGCCTGACCCTGAAGATTCACGTCTAAACCCTTGCGTAGTTTAATGATTTTCGACATTGTTTGAATTGTTTTTAATTGAGTAATAATAAGTTATGAATTGTTTCAAAAATTTTCCTTAAAATCACGCGCAAATATACAATTTATTCCGCGGAAAAAGACATCTTTTGGTTCTTTTTTCGCATTAAAAATTAAAATAGTTGTAATTTTGTAGTCGGAATGAATCTTATGAGCAGAATCGTAAACATACACACCCACCACCCCACCGGCAATGCCATCGAGCCTATGGCCATAGGCATACATCCGTGGGAGGCCGCCTCGCGCAGCGTTGCCGACATCGAGCCGATGATCGCCGATGCCGATGCCGTGGGCGAGATTGGGTTGGACGGAGTGTGCGATGTTGATATTGAGTTACAGTTCCCCGTATTCCGCGAGCAACTCGCTTTGGCAGAGCGATTTGACAAGCCCGTAGTAATCCACTGTGTGCGCACCTTCGAGCAGGTAATGAAGTGCCTCGACAGCTACCGATTGAAAGCGGTGATTTTTCACGGATTTATCGGTTCTCCAGAGCAGGCCGAACGCGCCGTATCGAGGGGTTATTTTCTCTCGTTCGGAGAGCGCACCATTCACTCCCCAAAAACAATAAAAGCCCTGCACTCGACACCACTCTCCCACATCTTCATCGAGAGTGACGAAAGCCCCGTTCCGATAGAACAAATCTACGAACAAATAGCTGATTTATTGGCTATTGACCCCAATAAACTCATCGAAGAAGTTAGAAGAAATTTCGAGATGATTTTTCTATAAAAAGAGAGTGTCAAGGAGATATTGATTCTACCCCAACCCAATTAAAGATAGGCCATAGCCCCCTTTAATTATCAATTATCAATTGCCAATTGCCAATTATTTTCCTACCTTTGCACAAAAGGTAAAAATTTATGTGGCTTGAACGTACCCAGCTGCTTTTGGGCAGCGAAAAATGTGATACTCTACGCTCGGCAAAGGTGCTGATCGTTGGACTCGGCGGAGTGGGAGCCTATGCCGCCGAGATGATCGCCCGCACCGGTGTCGGAGAGATGACCATTGCCGATGCCGATGTGGTCGGTGAAAGCAATATCAACCGTCAGCTTATAGCACTCCACTCGACCATAGGCCGCCCGAAGGCTGAACTCGTAGCGGAGCGTCTGCGCGATATCAATCCCGAGATAAAGCTCACGGTAGTAAATCGTTACATCAAGGATGAGGAGACCGATACTCTACTCGACTCGGCCCCGTTCGACTATGTTGTCGATGCCATCGACACCCTCTCACCCAAGCTCGCGCTAATCAAAGGGGCTCTCGACCGCAACATTCCCATAGTCAGCTCGATGGGTGCCGGTGCCAAGACCGACCCAACAAAGATGGAGATCTGCGACATCTCCAAAACTCACCACTGCCCGCTGGCCCATATGCTCCGCAAACGACTCCACAAAATCGGTATTCGCAAAGGCTTTAAGGCTGTATTCTCACCCGAGCCCATCCGCGAGGGAGCGATGATTCTATGCGAGGAGCAGAACAAAAAATCGAACGTAGGAACCATCTCCTACATACCCGCCCTATTTGGCATTGGATGCGCCTCGGTAGTCATCCGCGGCCTGATTGGCGAATTGGATTAACAAACTAAAACACACCGATATATGAAACCGAATATCGTCTTTCTGGATGCCTACTCAATCTGTGGGCGCGACCTCTCCGACATAGCCGCATTGGGTAACTTTACGGCCTACGAGACGACCGAGCCCGAGGAGGTCTTGGAGCGTTGCATTGATGCCGATATCATCATCGCCAACAAGACCGTACTCGATGCCGAGAAGCTCCATAAGCTACCCCGCCTGAAGTTGATTTGCGTGGCGGCAACGGGCATGAACAACGTAGACCTCGACACCGCTGCCGAGCTCGGTATCCCCGTGCGCAATGCTGTAGGCTACTCCACCCACTCGGTATCCGAGACTACGATATGCTCGGCACTCGCCCTACTGCGCGAGGTCGTCTACTACGACCGCTACTTCAAGAGCGGTGACTACTCGGCCTCACCCCGAATGTTTAACTTCGACCGTCCCACAGGCCAGATTCACGGCAAGAATTGGGGTATCATAGGCCTCGGCAACATTGGTCGTGAGGTTGCCCGACTGGCCACCGCCTTCGGATGCAATGTCCGCTACGCCTCAACCTCGGGCACAGCACGCCAAGAGGAGTGGGAGCGAACCTCTCTCGATGAGTTGCTCTCGTGGGCCGATGTGGTGTCGATACACTGCCCCCTCAACGAGCGCACTCGCAACCTTATAGGTGCAGAGAGGTTGGCAAAGATGAAGCCTACGGCCGTGATTATCAACGTAGCCCGTGGTGGCATTATAGATGAGACAGCTTTGGCCACAGCACTCGACAACGGCACCATTCGCGGTGCGGCTCTCGATGTATTCTCGAGTGAACCTCTCGATGCCTCCTCGCCCCTGCTACGCCTGCGCGACCCCTACCGACTGCTGGCATCACCCCACAACGCCTGGTCTACGGTCGAAGCAATCGATCGCCTCATCGCGTGCGTGCGCGATAATATCAAGAAGTATTTTTAGAGATTTCGCCATTAAATAGCTAATACCCCGCAAAAAAATAGCCACCCAAAAGTGGCTATTTTTTTAATATCCGAGGATTCGCAACATCGAGCGATATGACTGCTCCTTGGCAAACAGACGAGTGTAATACTCGTTATCGTCCTTGTCGCGGTCGATGATAATATGCTTAGGCGAGGGAATCAGACAGTGCTGAATACCGCCGAAACCACCGAGCGACTCCTGATATGCCCCCGTGTGGAAGAAGCCGATATACTGTGTATCGCCGGCCTCAAGCTTCGGAAGGAAGATAGCGTTGGTGTGAGCCTCCGAGTTATAGAAGTCCTCACTATCACAGGTCAGACCGCCGAGGAAGACGCGCTGATACTCCTTATCCCAATTATTGATGGGCAACATAATATATCGCTGGTTGATACCCCAGGTGTCGGGCAACGTAGTCATAAACGAGCTATCAATCATATACCAGAACTCGCGGTCGTTCTGCTGCTTCTGGTTCACAATCGAGTAGAGCGTTGCGCCGCTCTCGCCCACCGTAAACGAGCCGAACTCGGTGAAGATATTGGGCTCCTCAACACCATTCGACACGCAGATATTCTTAATCTGTGCGATAATCTCCTCGGCGAGATACTCGTAATCGTAATCAAAGTCGAGTGAGGTCTTAATCGGGAATCCGCCGCCGATGTTAAGGCTATCCAACTCGGGGCAAATGGTTTTGAGCTGGCAGTAGATATTAACGCACTTTGCCAACTCATTCCAATAGTAGGATGTATCCTTCACTCCCGTATTGATGAAGAAGTGAAGCATCTTGAGCTGAAATTTCTTACTCTTCTGAATCTTCGCCTTGTAGAAATCTATAATTTCGTTGTAACGGATTCCGAGGCGTGAGGTGTAGAAGTCGAACTTCGGTTCCTCCTCACAAGCGATACGGATACCGACCTTACACTTCTTGGTAAACACATCCTCGAAGAGATCCAACTCCTCCTTGTTGTCGATAACGGGGATGGTGTTATGAAATCCGTCATTGACCAACTGAGCGATATTCTCGACATACTGCGGACGCTTAAAGCCGTTGCAGACAATATAGTGGTTCTTGTCAATTATACCACTGTCATAGAGCGAGTTAATAATATGAATATCGTATGCCGAAGAGGTCTCAAGGTGGATATCATTCTTCAAAGCCTCCTCCAAAACGAACGAGAAGTGACTGGACTTGGTACAGTAGCAGTAGTTGTACGAACCCTTATAATCGGTCTTCGCCATCGCCACGTTAAACATACGCTTGGCGCGGTTAATCTGCTGGGATATCTTCGGCAGATAGGTAATTTTGAGCGGAGTTCCGTACTGTTTGATAATCTCCATCAGGGGAATTTCGTGAAAATAGAGCTCATTATCCACCACGGTAAACTCATCCTGCGGAAAATCGAATGTCTGCTCAATCAGGTCGATGTACTTGTTCTTCATCTTCGCTTTGTTTTGAAATTTACAATCCAATCGAGTTACTTTGAAAAATTTTGACCAATGTAATCGAGTTACTTTATCACTATTTTTCGATTGCAAAGCAAATAAATATTTTCGATATAGACAACGA
>JBGUTM010000304.1:0-2178 GCA_045133075.1 Alistipes sp.
GAATCACCAGTTTGGCATCGGTGGTGAGGCGGTGTGAGTGGTGTGCCAGGTTGCCACAGCGAACGCAGATGGCGTGTACCTTGGTCACATACTCGGCCGTAGCCATAAGTGCCGGCATCGGACCGAAGGGTTTTCCCATAAAGTCCATATCCAGACCTGCAACAATCACGCGTACACCGTTATCTGCCAGCTGACGGCACACATCCACGATACTCTCATCGAAGAACTGTGCCTCATCTACGCCGACAACATCCACATCGCTCGACATGAGCAGGATGTTCTGCGGTGAGTCTACCGGCGTGGAACGGATGGCGTGTGAGTCGTGTGATACGACCTCCTCCTCCGAATAGCGGGTATCGATGCAGGGTTTGAAAATCTCAACTTTCTGATTTGCGAACTTCGCACGCTTCAGTCGGCGAATTAACTCCTCGGTCTTGCCCGAGAACATCGAGCCACAAATGACCTCGATATAGCCTTTGCGGCTTGCACTCTCTAAAAACATATTTTTATTGGGGTTTTACTTCTTTATAAATTTGGTGCCATTGGCTTTTGTTAATCTTCGTCTATTCGTGTAATTTTTGCGCCCAGAGCATTCAGTCGGCCATCAATGTTGGTGTAACCACGGTCGATCTGGTCGATATTCTGGATGGTGCTGGTACCCTCGGCACTCATCGCTGCGATAAGCAGAGCCACACCGGCACGGATATCGGGCGAGGCCATCTTCGTTGCGCGTAGGCGGATGCGGTGGTCGTGACCGATGACGGTTGCACGGTGGGGGTCGCAGAGGATAATCTGTGCTCCCATATCAATCAGTTTATCGACAAAGAAGAGTCGGCTCTCGAACATCTTCTGGTGAATCAGCACGGCACCCTTAGCCTGCGTAGCCACCACGAGGAATATCGACAATAGGTCGGGCGTAAGTCCCGGCCATGGAGCATCGGCAATGGTCATAATCGAGCCATCAATAAAGCTCTCGATGGCGTAGTGATCCTGCTGGGGGATGAAGATGTCGTCACCGCGCTGCTCGAAGCGTATGCCCAGACGCGCAAACTGCGCCGGAATGATACCCAGATTCTCGAACGATACGTTCTTGATGGTAATCTCCGAGCCGGTCATTGCAGCCATACCGATAAAGCTGCCCACCTCGATCATATCGGGCAACATCGTATGCTTCGTACCGCCCAGACGCTCCACACCTTCGATGGTGAGCAGGTTTGATGCGATGCCCGAGATTTTGGCACCCATACGGTTGAGCATCTTGCAAAGTTGTTGCAGGTAGGGCTCACAGGCTGCGTTGTAGATGGTTGTCGTACCCTTGGCAAGCACCGCTGCCATAACAATGTTGGCCGTACCGGTCACTGAGGCCTCGTCAAGGAGCATATAGCAACCCTTGAGCTCCTTGGCCTCGACAGCGAAGAACTCATCGGCACTATCGAAGTTGAACTTTGCGCCCAACTTCTGGAAGCCGATAAAGTGTGTGTCCAGGCGGCGGCGACCGATCTTATCGCCTCCGGGCTTGGGAACATAACCCACACCGAAGCGGGCCAACAGCGGGCCAACCATCATCACCGAGCCACGCAGACGGCGGCAACGCTTCTGGTAATCATCGCTGCGCAGGTACTCCAGGTCGATATCCTTGGCTGTAAATGCAAAGGTATCCTCAGCCAACTCCTCGACAACAACACCCATCGAGCGTAGCAGGTCGATGAGCTGCATAATGTCGAGAATGCGCGGGATATTGTGCACTACAACCCTCTCCTCGGTCAGCAGTGTTGCGCATATTATCTGCAAAGCCTCATTCTTTGCACCTTGTGGGGTTATCTCTCCGTGGAGGCGGTGACCTCCCTCTACCTTAAATACAGCCATAGTATCCGAATTTTTACCAAAAGTAATACTTTTCCGTCAAATGGCGAAATTGCACTCACTTATTTTTTATTTATTTGGTAACACGAGAGAGATTTATCTATTTTTTCTTAACTTTGCCGGGTGTTTATATATAAATAGGAGTAATATGAAGAGATCTATTTTTGCGACATTGGCCATTGTCGCCACATTTTCGATTATGACAAGTTGTAACAATATGAAACAGATCAAGCACCTGCCATACCCGGCAACCGAGCGTACCGATGTTGTGGATAACTACTTCGGTGTGGAGGTCGCAGACCCCTATCGCTGGCT
>JBGUTM010000305.1:0-2813 GCA_045133075.1 Alistipes sp.
AGGCGATGGCCGTGAGAATGCGGTCTGTCTCTGTCTCGGTGTTTGCCAACACGACAAATGTGTTGTTGCCCTCCTGTTGCAGCAGTGGCGACATATCGCTCGGGCTGATAGGCTCATCGGGAACCTCCACCCCCTTCTCGCGTAGCTTCTGACGCTCCTTCTCGCGAGCCTCGATAATCGAGGGGTGCTCGTACTCGTACTTGTGGGTGGTGTATGTGCGACCCTTAAGTTGTTCGAGGATTTCGCGCTCGAACTCGGTGTCGATATTTTCGCTGTAAATCAGCGTTACATTCCTATCCTCAGCGAAGAGATCTTTCACCTTGTCGTACTTATACTTGGGTGATGGAGCCATCTGGAAAAGTCCGGGGCTGAGATTTGACGGATTCGACACAACCGCCAGCGGTGAGATTATCGGCACACGCTCTCCGTTTACGCAGTAGTTAGCTACGGCAGCAAGCTGATTTTCGTATACCGGACCGACAATCATTCGAGGCGGATTGATGCTGAATTCATTCTCGACAATTGCAGTCGCACCCTCGGGGGTGACATCCGTGTCATAGAGCGTGAGCTCAACCTGACGGCCATTGCTCTTGACCTGCTCCAAGCCGAGCAGGAAACCGCGGTAGAAATCGGTAAAACTGTTGTTGGCCACGCCATTGCGCGTCATAGGCAACATCAGAGCAATCTTTAACGTCTGGTCTTTGTGTAATGGAGTGAAGCCAATACGGGGATGGCTGTTATCCTCGGAGAGTGTAAGAGTATCAACCTTCGGTTCTGCTATCTCTGTCAGAGAGTTGTGCACCTCCCTGTTCTCTCGCTTGAGTGCAGATGGCTCACTCGGGGTTGTGGTCTGCAATGGTGTGTTGCCTGTCGGTACCTTGATAAGCGCACCGGCCTTCAGTCCCTCCTTCAGGTCGTTGAGCGAGCGCAGGGTCTGCTCGTCTGTGCCGAAGCGTTTGCAGAGCGAGTAGAGCGTGTCACCACCCTGAACGATGTAGTATGTGTGTCCGTCTGTTGTTACCGAGTTGAGATTGTTCTTATACTCCTCCCACTCACTCTGCACCTGCTTCTCGGGGGTGCGCCCCATCTCCGAGCGGCGGATGTAGAGGCGTGTACCGATACTGATGTGCGCGGGATCAATACCGCTGTTATCCTCCAATATCGTATCAATCGACACTCCATAGCGTTTCGATATCGAATAGAGCGTCTCGCCTGCGGCTATGGTGTGGTACTCGAAATCTCTCTTCTTGCGCTTTTTCTCCACGATCTGCTCCTGCTTTACGGGAATTTTGAGCGTCTGGTCGAGTTTTAGCCCATCGGCAGCCGAGGGGTTGTGGGTGGTGATAACATTTTGTTCTACCCCATACATCTTCGAGAGCGAGTAGAGCGTCTCACCGGCCTTAACGGTGTGGACATAATACTTCGCTCCGTTGATATAGACTATTGTCTGCTCTCGTCCGGTGTCATTGGCCACAACGGCGTAGATGTTGCCGGCTGTGAGCATCGCTGCGAGAAAAGGTATGTACAATCTCTTTATCTTCATCTTTTTTGTGCGAAATGCTATTTGCCGTTCTTGGCACGGCAACGAATTTCGGTAAAAATCTTCTTGGTGTATTGCGGGAAATCTCCGTTCATCAGCCAAGTGTAGTAGCTCGGATCGGTCGAGAATACCTCCGCAACAGTGCGTCCCTTGTACTTGCCAAAGGCGAATATCTCCTCACCCTTGTCGTTGTAGCCGATACGACCTGCATAGTCGGCGGTCTCGTTTCTTGTCGAGAACTTTGCCAACGCCTCGATGTCGTTCTCAAGGTTGTCGTAACGCTCGAGTTGGGCTTTCAAAACCTCGTAGGTTGCCAATGTGTCGGCCTCGGCCGAGTGGGCGGCATCCAACTCCTTATTGCAGTAGAAACGATATGCGGCAACCAGCGTGCGCTCCTCCATCTTGTGGAAGATGTTTTGCACATCTATAAATCTGCGATTCTTGAAGTTTACATCCACACCTACTCGCAAAAACTCCTCGACCAACATCGGCAGGTCGAAGCGGTTGGAGTTGAAACCGCCAAAGTCGCATCCCTCCATAAACTGGTATAGCGACTTGGCGACTTGGCGGAATGTGGGACAATCCTTTACATCCTCATCCGTGATGTGGTGCACCTCTGTAGCCTCGGCCGGGATGTGCATCTCGGGGTTTATTCTTCGAGTCTTGATAATCTCCTCGCCATCGGGCATAACCTTGACGAGCGAAATCTCGACAATGCGATCCTTTGAGATATCAACACCCGTAGTCTCCAGGTCGAAGAATATAATCGGACGTTTGAGATTCAGATTCATCGGCTCCGCATTATGCGTTAATCATCATCGGCATCAACAGCATCAGCGTTGCGCTGCTCTGCTTATCATCGTAGACAGGCTTGAAGACGCCTGCACGAGTAGCGTCTGCCAACTCGATAACCACGGTCGGAGTCTCGATGTTCGAGAGAATCTCCACAAGGAAGGTCGATTTGAAGCCGATGGTGATGGGCTGACCCTCATAGCTACACGAGAGAGTTTCGTTTGCCGATACCGAGAAGTCAATATCCTGAGCAGTGAGGTTTACCTTATTGTCGGAGATATCCATACGGATAAGGTTTGTGGTCGGATTCGAGCAGACAGCCACGCGGCGAATGCCATTCACCAACTCAACGCGGTCGATAAGCACCTTGTTGGCGTTGTTTGCCGGGATGACGGCGTTGTAGTTCGGGTAGTTGCCCTCGATAAGACGGCAAACCAGAGTGTGGTTCTTGAGGTTGAAGACCACGTTCTTGGCATCGAAG
>JBGUTM010000306.1:0-11149 GCA_045133075.1 Alistipes sp.
ATTCCTCCAAAACACCCTCAACTTCGCTCTTTTGACAACCAACCATAGTTGCCAAAACCCAAACAAATATGTTAAATAGATACTTTTTCATAGTCTTGATTATTTTGTTAGATTACCACTCTGTTGGGCCAAAATGTCCTCCATTACCATAATCGGGAGTATCTCCTCCTGATGCGGCAAAGCCTTGTTCGATTTGAACTGCAAGCACCTCCAATTCGGGTGCAATGTAAATTTGTTTCTCCATCTTTTGCTGTTTATTAATGATTTAAGTTTTGTTTAGTCGCTTGACCTGTAAGCACAAAAAAAGCGCGGACCAAATTGCCGATATCGGATTCTGCGGTCTTGGACTACCTCACACCCTGATTCACGGAATAAAGCCCACGCTGGATAAACAGCGCGGGCGTCAAACTTTATTCCAACGGGTGTGTTCAGAAAGTGTCCAAGTTTCAGAATCCCAAAATAAAAGCTAACGCCTTATGTTTATATGTCTTTGAGTCTGTTATCTTACCATAGGCAAATTGATTTTGTTGCCACAAATATAATATTTTCCCATAAAAAAAGCAATTATTGCTATTTACATCAGCGTAAAATTGCAATAATTGCTTCTATTGTATCACAAGGGGAGTTTGTCTACTCCACAACGAACGAGACGGTGTGCAGATCCTTGTCGCGTGATGAGCTGCCGATCATAACCTTGAATTCGCCCGGCTCGACCACGCGCTCCATATCTACGTTGTAGAATTGCAACTTGTCGGGGGTAATGGTGAACTTCACACGCTTGCTCTCGCCAGCCTTGAGCTCCACACGGGCAAAATCCTTCAACTCCTTCACGGGGCGAGTTACCGACGAGTAGCAGTCGTTGATGTAGAGCTGCACGATCTCTACGCCATCACGCGCACCCGTATTCTTAACGGTAACGCTAACCTCGATATCCTCGTTAGGAGCAATCTTCTCCTTCGAGAGAACGAGATTAGAGTATTCGTAGGTGGTGTAGGAGAGACCGTAGCCGAATGAATAGAGCGGCTTGGTGGACATATCCACAAGGCGATAACGCTTGATTGTCGATTTTTTGTGGTTGTAGTAAGTCTGAATCTGACCCTCGTGGCGAGGAATCGTTATTGCCAACTTAGCCGAAGGATTGACCTCTCCGTAGAGAATCTCGGCCACAGCCTTACCTCCGAGCATACCCGGCTCCCAAGCGTAGAGTATAGCCGGAAGATTCTCATCCTCCCAGACAAGGGTGTTGGGACGACCTGTTACGACAACGAGGATTGTCGGCTTGCCACTTGCCGCAACCTTGCGTACCAGATCCTTCTGCAGGCCATAGAGGTCTAACGTTGCACGATCCTGATTCTCACCGCAAGTCTTAACCTTTCCTCGTACTCTGAGGCTCGTTTCGCCTGCAACGACGATATTCAGATCGGTGCTACGAGCGATACGCGCAGCCTTGTCCACTCTCTCCTGCTTCATACTCTTTGGCGAATTGCCCTGATCGACAAATACGAACTCGGTATTCGGAGCCACTTCACGCAGACCCTCAAGAATGGTTGTCACATTCTCAGGTTTTTGAGGAGCCGACCAGTCGCCCATAATATTCTCGTCGTCGGCGTTGATGCCCGTAACGAGTACGCGCTTATACTTCTTGATATCGAGCGGAAGAATGCCGTCGTTCTTTACGAGAACAATCGAGTTGCGTGCAGCCTCCAAGGCTGTTGCACGGTGCTCTTCGCACATACGAATCTTCTTACCCTCTTCGATATTGCAGAAGGGGTTCTCGAAGAGTCCGAGGCGGAATTTTGCGGTCAGAATACGACGTACCGACTCGTCGATACGGCTCTCGGGGATACGACCCTCACGCACCAACTCTTCAACCTCTTCGTTCCAATAGATGCCGTGCATGTGCATATCCATACCTGCCATAATGGTCTGATAGAAGGCCTCCTTGCGACTTGTTGCGGTAAATTGTCTGCTGTGCAGGCGCTCGATATCCATCCAGTCGCTTACGATAAAGCCGTCGAAGCCATACTCCTTGCGCAGAACATCCTCCATAAGCCACTTGTTGCTGTGGCAAGGGATTCCGTTGATGTCGTTGTGTGCCATCATTGCCGAGCCGGCTCCGCCCTTGCGAACACACAACTCGTAAGGCGGCAGGAATACCTCGTGGAGGGTACGCTCCGAAACATCCGTCGGGGTGGCATTTCCTCCATTTATCGACTGCGAACCTGCGATAAGGTGCTTAATGCAGGCCAAAACATCATCTCCGCCCTGCATATCGCCCTGATAGCCATTTACAAGTGCCAGACCCATCTGGCTTACCAGATAGGGATCCTCGCCAAATGTCTCGCCTACGCGGCCCCAGCGTGCATCACGCGAAACATCGACGTTGGGGTTGAAGGTCCAGTGCATATTCATTGCACGCATCTCCTTGGCGGTCTGACGAGCGATTTTGTATGCCATCTCGGTATCGAACGAGCAGGCAAGACCTATGCTTGTGGGGTAGGAGGTGTTGTCGGGTGCAAGGCAGTTACCGTGGATTGCGTCGATACCTAAGATCAACGGAATGCCGAGTCGTGACTGCATAGCCAACTCCTGCAACTCGTTTGCCTCCTCGGGGGTCAGAACGTGGAGGTAGGAGCCGATGCGACCCTGCTTTGTCCACTTGCGGAGTGTGTCTGCGTTGATGCCGGGGTAGAAACCTTGAGCATCCGGGTTGCTGGCGTGGAGGCTAATATCTTTATTCTCCACGTGGCGGACACCGCAGAATTGGTTCATCTGGCCAACCTTCTCTTCGAGGGTCATCTGTGAAAGCAGAGCCTCCACTCTCTCCTCTACGGGTAGCGTAGCATCCTTGTAATCTTTAGGTGTGCAGCAGCATACAGCAACTGCAACAGCCAACAATATCAGCCTCTTTATAGTGTTTAGGTTATGTTGAATTATATCTATCGAATCTGTGCTCCGGCACGAATCTCGAGTTGCTTCTGCAAGTTGGCCATCGTGCGCTCGATCATCTTGTCGTTAAGGGTCTGGGTCTTATCCTCGAGGATAAAACTCATAGCATACGACTTCTTGCCCTCGGGGAGCTTGTCACCCTCGTAGACATCGAACAGAGCCACATTCTTGAGCAACTTCTTCTCTGTCTGGAAGGCAATCTCGCGCAACTGAGAGAAGGTCACACCCTTATCCACGAGCAGTGCCAGGTCGCGGCGCACCTCGGGGAACTTCGCGAGCTCCTCGGCAGCAACCTTATGCTTCTTGGTAGTCTTGAGCAGACGATCGAAGTCGATCTCTGCAAAGAATACCTCCTGCTTAAGGTCAAAGGCCTTGGCAATCTTGGGATTGACAACTCCCATCTGCACCAGCCAATTGTTACCCTGCATAAGAGCTACGCCCTCGCCGAAGAGATCGCTCTCGAGACTCTCGCACTTGAGCTTGTAGATATCGAGACCAAAACGCTTCAACACCTGCTCGACAGCCGTCTTCAGCGTGAAGAACGATGCGGGCTGCGCCGCTGCATTCCAGGTCTGCGCCACTGCATTACCCGTAACGGCAATAGCCAGACGGTAGTTTTCGGTATAGGGAGCCGTTGCGCACTCCTCACTGCGAGCCTCCTCATTGTAGAAGTAACAATTACCGAACTCATAGAGTTTAAGGTTTGCGTTGCGGTGGTTTACGTTGAGCTGCACAGCCTCCATCGCGTTGAACAGCAAGGTCTGACGCATTACGTTCAGGTCGTTGCTCAATGGGTTGAGAATCTTTACGCAGTTCTCGGCCTTGTATGATGACAGACCCTCATAGTATGCAGCCTTGGTGAGCGAGTTCGACATAATCTCGGTGTATCCGCGAGCGGTCAGGAAGTCTGCTACGAGGTTCATCAGACGCGGTTTGTCGGGCTTTTGAACATACGAGAGAGTAGAATTAACGTGCTCGGGAATCTCCACATTGTTGTAGCCGTAGATGCGCAGGATATCCTCAATAAGGTCGGCCTCGCGCTGAACATCCACACGGTAGGGCGGAACGGCAACGCTTAAAACGCCATCCTGCTCGGCCTCGATCTTAACATCGAGGGCTGCCAGAATCTCGCGCACGGTGCTCTCGGGAATCTCTTTGCCAATCAGCGAGTTGATGCGTGCAAACGATATGTCGAAACGGAAATCTTCTGCCGGTACGGGGCAGATGTCGGTAATTTCGCTTGCGATCTGGCCACCGGCCAACTCCTTCATCAGCAGGGCTGCACGCTTCAGGGCGTATAGCTGGATGTTGGGGTCGATACCGCGCTCAAAACGGAATGAAGCATCGGTGTTCAGACCGAAACGTTTTGCCGTCTTGCGCACCCATACGGGATTGAAGTATGCCGACTCGAGGAAGACGTTGGTTGTCGAATCCGAGATGCCCGAATCAATGCCGCCATAGACACCTGCGATACACATCGGGCGCTCTGCCGAGCAGATCATCAAATCCTGCTCCGAGAGTTTGCGCTCAACGCCATCGAGCGTTACGAAGGGGGTGCCCTCGGCGCAGGTCTTGACTACGACCTTGCCTCCCTCGATCTTGTCGGCATCGAAGGCGTGGAGGGGCTGACCCAGCTCGAAGAGTACGAAGTTGGTGATATCCACCAAGTTGTTGTGGGGATTAAGACCTGCTGCGCGCAGATAGTTCTGCATCCACTCGGGCGAGGGGCCGATCTTGCAACCCTTGACCGAAATACCCGCATAACGGGGGCAGGCTTCGTGGTTCTCGACCGAAACCTCGATGGGGAGGTCGTGGTTGTCTACGACAAACTCATCAACACTCGGCAACTGTAAGGTCACCTTGTCGCCACGACTGCGCAGGTATGCTGCCAGGTCGCGTGCAACGCCGATGTGCGAAGCCGCATCTATACGGTTGGGTGTAAGACCTATCGCGATGAGGTAGTCGTCCTGGATGTTAAAGTATTCACGTGCAGGAGTGCCGACCTTTGCCTCGGCGGGCAACTCCATAATGCCTGTGTGATCCGAGCCGATACCGAGTTCATCCTCGGCGCAGAGCATACCGAGCGACTCTACACCACGAATCTTGCTGCGCTTGATCTTGAACTCCTCGGTACCGCCATCGGGGTAGAGTACCGCACCTACGGTTGCGCATACAACCTTCAATCCTGCACGGCAGTTTGCCGCACCGCAGACAATCTGCAGGGGAGCCTCTGCGCCCACATCTACAGTGGTGATGTGTAAGTGGTCACTATCGGGATGCTCCTCGCAGGTGAGCACCTCGCCGATAACCACGCCGGCCAAGCCTCCGCGAATGGTCTCGATCTTCTCGAAACCCTCAACCTCGAGGCCAATATCTGTCAAAATTACGGCAATCTCCTCTGCCGTCAGATCTGTGTTGATGTAGTTTTTAAGCCACTTGTAAGAGATATTCATAATTATATAGTGTTTTTTGTATTTGCTTTTTATGTGTGCGATAACTCGCAAAGATAGCATTTTTTTGGGAGATATAACAAAGTTATAAATAAAAAAAAGTGGCTGTCGCGAACGGTATGTCGGACAACCACCTATTGATGATTTGATAAATTTACTCTTTGTTCTGCTTTTTGCCGAATATGCGGTCAGTGATAATGGCGATAGCACCATCGCCCGATACGTTGCAGGCAGGGCCATAGCCGTCCAAAGCAAGATATATGGCCATCAGCAGAGCCGTCATCTCGGGTGAGAAGCCGAGGATACTCTCGAGCAGTCCGACCGAGGCCATCAATACGCCTCCCATAACTCCCGGGGAGGATACCGCCGCAATGGCCTGCATTAGCGCGAAGTTGATAAACAGAGCCAATGGAATGTCCACACCGAACATATAGGCTACGGCGGTGGTGGTCGTTACCAACTTGATGGTCGAGCCACACATATGAGTATTCGAACAGAGCGGAATGACAAAGTTTGCAATATCCTCATTTACACCGCTCTTGAGCGTGCATTTGGTGGTCACCGGAATCACGGCAGCCGAGGAGCATATTGAGAATCCGGTAAGGTATGCGGGCAGGATGTTGTAAAGAGCCTTGAAGGGGTTTTTGCGTGCAATGGTGCAGGCAATTAGATATTGAAATACCAAATAAAGAATTGATAGTGTAACACCTGTGCCAATGACCTTGATACCCGTGCCGAGAACGATGTCGATAACTCCCTTTGCGCTCATCTCGCAAATCATCGTGAAGATATATATAGGCAATAGGGGGATGATGGCCCTCTCGATAGCCCACTTGACAATCTCGCCAAACTCCTCGAACCATATCTTGATTGAGGGAGCCTTGGTGAAAATTACACCCAGACCCAATACGAACGAGAGTACGATTGCGGTCATCATATCGCACACGGGTGGAATCTTCAGATTGAAGTATGGCTCAAAACTCTTTTCCGAGAGGGCGTCCGCCGACAATTCGCCAACCGATAGAAAGTGGGGAAATAGCTCCGAGGCACATCCATACGAGAAGAGTGCTCCCGCGACAGTCGAGATGTATGATACGACCACCACAAAGATAAGCATCTTGCCGGCACCCTTGCCCAGATTTGCGATGGCAGGCGTAACTAATCCGAGTACCAGTAACGGCACCGAGAACTTTAGCAACTGAGCAAACAGCACGTTGAAAGTCTTGAAGATACGAATAAATACATCCGGTAGGAATAGTCCCAATACTGCACCTAATGCGATGGCAATTACCACCTTTGGAAAGAGCCCGAGTTTAATGTTAAATCTCTTCATAATATCCTTGGTTTAGCGTCTATTTCGATCCTATATACAGTAGTATCATACCCACAATGATAAAGAGCAGGTCTAAAGCCTTTGCTCGCAGATTCTTCTCGCGGAAGAGTATAGCACCGCAACTGAACGATACGACCACCGAGCCGCGGCGAATCATCGAGACCACGGCCATCAGCGCACCCTCCTTCGACAGAGCCGTGAGGTAGGCGATATCGGCACAGGTGAGAAACAGCGCAATCAAAGGTATCGCCCACGACCAATGAAAGGGCTTCTCCTTGCGCTTGGGCAACCACAACACTGCTACGATAATGGCCATCATCGCACATTGATAAATCGAGTACCAACCCTGCACAAACAGCGGGTCGAGTGTACGCATAACGTGCTTATCATACAGGCCGCAGCAGGCCCCAAAAACGGCTGCAGCTGCCACCGAGAGTACCCAGATGTTGTGTCGAAAATCGACACCTTCGCTCTTGCCGACACGGCTCAAGAGAAATAACGAGAAGAGGGCCAGCAGAACACCTGCCCACTGCCATCCATTGAGCGACTCTCCGAAAATCAGCATCGCTCCGAGTAGTGTCAGCACAGGGCGTGTGGCGTTTATCGGGCCGACAATAGTGATGGGCAGATGCTTCATTCCGTAGTATCCGAAAATCCACGAGGTCAGCACCATAGCCGACTTTGTGATAATCATAGCGTGGGCACGTAGGTTGCCTTGTGGAATCTCGAAAAAGGTGCCGTCAAACCATCCGAAACCACCCACCGAAGAGATGATGAATGGCAAAAAGAAGAGGCTCGAGAACAGGGTGTTGATAAGCAGAACCGGCATCACGGCGTTGCCTACCAAAGCACGTTTTTTGGCAACGTCATAGAATCCTAACAGCAGGGCCGAGAGGAAGGCTAATGCTACCCACATAGCGCGTATCAGAGTTTGTCGCTATATACTGCCGAGGGGAGGTCGTGCAGGTTGTAACGCGAAGCCATCGACATTCCGTATGCGCCGGCAGACTTGATGGTGAGCAGGTCGCCACGCTTGGTCTTGCGCAGGCTAACATTTTCATCAAAGACATCGGTCGATTCGCAGGCGGTACCTACAACCGTATATTTGCTACGCAACTCCTCCTGCGAGGTGATGTTCTCTATATTGTGATACGAGCCGTACATCGCGGGTCGCACCAGCTCGGTCATACTTGCATCGACAATCACCAGACGGCGACCCGTGGCCGTTGTCTTGTTGAAAAGGACTTTGGTAATCAGCTCTCCGCACTCGCCGACAATCGAGCGACCAAACTCGAAGTGTACCTCGCGGTCGCCGACATTAAGGTATTGATGCACAATTGAGAATAGCGATGCGAAGTTGGGTATAGGCTCGTTCTCGGGTACATCGTAGTTGATGCCCAGACCGCCACCCACATCGACAAAACGAAGGTTGAATCCGAGCGAGTCGAGATTGGCGACAATCACATTGACCTTCTCACACATATTCTCGAAGACGTGCAGTTCGCGGATTTGTGAGCCGATATGCAGGTGCAGACCGATGATGTTGATATTTTGCAGAGCCTGAATGTTGGCAACGTGCTCCAAGACCTCCTCGTATGAGATACCGAACTTGCTGTCGGCCTGACCCGTGTCGATACAGTGGTTGGTCTTGGGGTCGATATCGGGGTTTATACGCAGTGCCACATCGGTTTTGCGGCCGGCCTCTTTCGAGAGTTCATCTACCAGGAAGAGCTCCTCGAGGCTCTCGCAGTTGATGGCCAAAATCTGCTGCTCGATGGCGTAGCGCAACTCCTTGTCGCGCTTGCCTACGCCGGCATAGACGATACCCTTTGGGTCGAAGCCCATCTCAAGGGCTTTGCGTACCTCGTTGCCACTGGCGCAGTCTATGCCCAGACCATACTCGCGGATGATGCCGAGCAGGTAGTCGTCATAGTTAGCCTTGATGGCGTAGTGTACCTTGTAGTTGTGCTTTGCCGACTCGTAGACCACACTCTCGAGAGTGCGGCGCAACAGGTCGATATCGTAGAGATAAAAGGGGGTTTCGTAGTTTTGCAGCTTCTCTGCAACGTGTCTGCTTAACATATTCTCAATTAACCTAAAAGTGTAAATAATGGGCAAATGTAGTGATTCTCTGCTATAATAGCAAATCGAGAATTACAAAAATTGCAAGTGTAAGACTTGCTAAACCGTTCAGCGTACCGAATGCGATGCCAATGTTTTTCTGCTTTGTGGGGGTTACCAGCAGATGTTGCAGGGCCAGCAGAATGATGAAGATTGCGACGCCCACCCACATATACCATCTGCCGGGCAGATAGGAGCAGAACCAGAGCAGAGCCCCCACGCTGACAACGTGCAGCAACAGACTGAATAACAGAGCTGTGCGTGCCGAGAATCGGGAGGGTATGGAGTGCAATCCACGCTCGCGGTCAAAGGCTGCATCCTGCAAGGCATAGATGATGTCGAAACCGCCACACCAAGTTATTACCAACACTGCCAGAATGCAGGGTGCGAGGGCAAACTCTCCGGTTACGGCGATATAGGCTCCTACGGGTGCGATTCCGAGAGAAAGACCCAGTACCAGATGGGCCAATGAGGTGAAACGTTTGCAGTAGGAGTAGAATGTCACAATCGCCAGAGCTACAGGTGATAGCAGTGTTGTCAGGATGTTGATTGTCGATGCTGTGGCTGTAAAGAGAAGTGCATTTATAATCACAAATAGGAGTGCACTTTTAGGTGATATTATGCCTGCGGGAATCTCGCGTTCGGCAGTGCGGGGATTCGCGGCATCAATCCATCGGTCGGCCCATCGGTTGAAGCCCATTGCAGTATTGCGGGCAAAAACCATACATAGTACCACCTGAACGAGTAGAACGACCCATTGCCACGGCTCCGAGAGGTTGTGATTGCCGCACTTGAGGGCATAGGTAAATCCAATCATCGCAAAGGGCATTGCGAAAATCGTGTGTGAAAACTTCACAAGTCGTAAATAGTCCGAAAAATTCGCCATCATATATCGTTTTTCGCCACAAAATTACAAAAATAAGAGATTGAAACAACTCTAATTTGAGTTAATACTTCTGTATTAAGGACAAATTTTGTATATTTGCGCCCACTATGAAGAATATAAGGAATTTTTGCATTATTGCACATATTGACCACGGCAAATCTACACTTGCCGATCGTCTGCTCGAGATGACCAATACGCTTAATCAGCGCGAAATGCAGTCGCAGGTACTCGATGATATGGATCTCGAACGCGAAAAGGGTATCACAATCAAGAGCCACGCTATCCAGATGGAGTATACTGCCCGCAATGGTGAGAAGTATACCTTGAACCTTATCGACACCCCGGGACACGTGGATTTCTCGTATGAGGTGTCACGCGCCATAGCTTCGTGCGAGGGTGCACTGCTGGTTGTCGATGCTACGCAGGGTATTCAGGCGCAGACAATCTCGAACCTCTATCTCGCACTGGGCAGCGACCTGGAGATTATCCCCGTGCTGAATAAGATTGATATGGATTCGGCAATGATTGATGAGGTGAAGGATCAGGTTGTCGATCTTCTGGGTTGTGACCACGATGATATCCTCTGTGCCTCGGGTAAGACGGGTATGGGTGTAGACGAGGTCTTGGAGGCCATCGTTGAGCGTATCCCCGCACCTAAGGGTGACGAAGATGCTCCGTTGCAGGCCTTAATTTTCGACTCGGTATTCAACCCCTTCCGCGGAATTATCGCATACTATCGTATATTCAATGGTAAGATTCGCAAGGGCGAACACGTCAAGTTCTTCAATACGGGCAATGAGTATGATGCCGATGAGATCGGTGTGCTCAAGCTCAAGATGCAGCCTCGTCAGGAGCTGAAGGCTGGTGATGTGGGATATATATGCTCAGGTATCAAAAATTCGGCTGATGTGAAGGTTGGTGATACGATTACATCGGTAGCGACCCCCTGCACGGAGGCTATTGCAGGATTTGAGGATGTCAAGCCGATGGTCTTTGCGGGTGTCTATCCCGTTGAGGCCGACCAGTACGAGGATCTGCGTGCCTCGCTCGAGAAACTGCGTCTGAATGACGCCTCGCTCACCTTCGAGCCCGAGAGCTCGTTGGCCCTCGGCTTCGGTTTCCGCTGCGGATTCCTCGGTCTGCTCCATATGGAGATTATCCAGGAGCGTCTGTACCGTGAGTTCGATATGGATGTCATCACGACCGTCCCCAACGTGTCGTACCGCATAACCACCACCTCGGGCGATGTGCTTGAGGTGCACAACCCCTCGGGTCTGCCCGAGGTGACCAAGATCGACAAGATTGAGGAGCCATACATTCTGGCACAGGTCTTCACCAAAACCGACTTTTTGGGCAATGTGATAAAACTCTGCATCGACAAGCGCGGTGTGATGAAGAATCAGACCTACA
>JBGUTM010000307.1:0-19594 GCA_045133075.1 Alistipes sp.
TGAACATTTCAAAGACTTTGTGAAATGGTATCTTTTTCTGCAAAGTAATCAGGGCAAGGCGACAAAAAAATAGGGCGAGAAAAACTCCGTTTCTCGCCCATAATTTAACGACTAAAAAGCGCCACTTTTTGCATCATTACCCAAAAAAATAAGCGGGTACCCAACAAGTTTGGATACCCGCTTATTTTATACGATTCGTATTTTACTTCTCATCCACGCCATCAAAGAAGTAGGTAGCGTAGTGGTGAAAACCAGCCTTATCATAGAGATTGCGCAGGATATTCATACGGCGGGCGAAGTCATCAAAGTTCTTCTCACCCTGCGACCAGCCAGCCTCGGCAGTACCTGCCAAACGAGGCAGAATCTTATTCTGTACGCGCTCGAAGGTCGGGATAAACTCGGTCCAGAGGTTACACTGCACACCCTTGATATTTTTGTGGTGCTCGGGGGCGAGATTCTCATACGGGTCGAGGCTATAAGCCTTGCGCAGAGTTGCGGTACGCTTGGTGAACATCAAACCCTCCTTATTCGAATAGGGACGAACGGTCTGATAGTAGTCAAAATAGCAGAAGAACTTGGGCGAGAGAATCACATCATTGCCCAGCGTTGTAGCCTGCTCACGGCGATGGTCATTCCAGAGCATCACGGTAACGCTCTTGTTTACGCCACCCTTTATCACCTCGTCCCAGCCGATAATCTTACGGCCGTGCTTTGCCAGGATTGCCTCCACGCGGTGAGTAAAGTAGCTCTGCAACTCATTCTCATCCTTGAGGCCCTCCTCCTTGATGCGCTTCTGGCAGAGAGGGCACTCCTTCCAGCGGTCGCGGGGAGCCTCATCACCGCCCAGGTGGATATACTTCGAGGGGAAGAGGTCAAATACCTCCTCCAATACACCCTCGATAAACTCAAAGGTAGACTCCTTACCGATACAGAGGACATCCTTGCTGATACCCCACTTGGTACGCACCTCGAACTTCTCGTCACGGCAACCCAGCCAATTGTAGGCAGCCAGTGCAGCTACCATATGACCCGGCATATCAATCTCGGGGATAATCTCGATATAACGCTCAGCTGCATACTTCACAACATCGCGAATCTCATCCTGGGTATAGTAACCACCGTGAGGTGTTCCATCGTATGCCGAAGAGTTGCTACGACCGATAACAGTCTCCTTACGTACCGAGCCCTTATTAATCAGTTCGGGGTACTTCTTAATCTCGATACGCCAGCCCTGATCCTCGGTCAGGTGCCAGTGGAAGATATTCATCTTGTGCATAGCCAGCAAGTCGATAAACTGCTTAACCTCCTTGACGGTGAAGAAGTGACGGCATACATCGAGCATCGCACCGCGATAGCCGAGCAACGGCTTATCCTTGATTGTCACAGCCTCAATCTCTACACCCTTCTTGGTCAGCTCGCCGGCCACAATCATCTGGCGAAGGCTCTGCAAGCCGTAGAATACACCCTGCGGAGTTCCACCCTTGATGGCTACACCCTTCGAGGTCACATCGAGGGTATACTCCTCCTGGCCGAGATTTTTATCAATCGAAAGGACGATGCCCTTCTTGTCACCCTTCTCAACTGCGAGGGTCAGGCCAACCTCCGAAGCGATATACTCCGCGAAGAGCTCTGCCGGACGCACCAGCGACTCCTCAACAGGAGCGATTACAGTCTTCGGGGTAACAACAAATGTCCCCTTCGCCTGCGCAGCCTCCAGCGGGCGGGGAATGATAACCGTTGCGGCGTTCTGAGCCGACACGGCAATAACTGCAACAAGTGCAGCGAAAGTCAAAAGAATCTTCTTTATATACATTTTTTTTGTTTTAGATGGTTTTCAAATTCAGGACAAAGATAATAAACAATTTGCAAATTCAGAAATAGCCCCACAAAAGACAAGGGTGTGTTCCAAAACTTTTGGGACACACCCTTGCCGTTAGAATGTTTTGTTCTACTTCTCGTCAACACCATCATAGAAATAGGTTGCACAGCAAACCTCTATCGAGAGTTATCGTTAGTAAGGGGTTTACCCTGATACTCACCGGTAAGCGAATTGAGGAACTCAACAATCAAATCCTCCTCCGCATCGGTCAGCGCAACACCCGACTGATAGGTTCCCATTGCGCAGACGGCCTCCTTGAGCGTTTCGCGCGTACCATCGTGGTAATAGGGCCAGGTGAGGGCCACATTGCGCAGACCCGGCACCTTGAAGCGGTGGCGGTCACGCTCCACGCCTGTCTGCTTGAAGCGGCCGTTATCCTCTTCGGTGAGGGGCAGACCGCGCTCTGCAAAGTAGTGAGCACGCAGACCCATCAACTCATAACTCTCACCACCGAGGTTGGGACCCACGTGGCAGGTTGCGCAGTTGTACTTCTTGAAGAGGGCATAGCCCTGCTTCGCCTGCTCTGAGATAGCGGCATCATCGCCACGCAGATACTTATCAAAGGGTGAGTTGGGGGTGAGCAGTGTACGCTCGAACTCCTCGATAGCATTGGTGATTGTCGCCTGTGTGATACCCTCCTTGGGGTAGCACTCGCGGAATGCACGCACCATCTTGGGGTCACGCTTGAGCTTTGCCACAATAGCATCAAACGAGGGCGAGGCCATCTCCACCGGGTTTACCGGAGGACCTGCAGCCTGGTCGGCGAGGGTCACGGCGCGACCATCCCAGAACTGCACGAAGTTGTATACGGCATTATATACGGTCGGAGCATTAACACCACCCTTCAGGCCATCAACACCCTCCGAGAACTGCTTATTATCGACACCTGCGGTATTAAGCGCATGGCACGAGGCACATGAGACGGTGTTATCGACTGAAAGACGCGTATCGTGGAAGAGAGCCATACCGAGAGCCACCTTCTTGGCATCCACGGGCAGCGACTCTGCGATGGGGCGCACGGGCTCGCCTGCACGATCGCCCGCAAGACCATCGTTATAGTAAGCAGTGCGATAATCCTTCGCCCAATCGAGGATGATGTCGCGCTTGGCATCGGTCATCTTGCTACCCCAGTGCACCAGGTAATACTTCGCCATCGGCATACTCTTGTCGAGCGCGACCTTTTCAACCTTGGCAACATCCACCGGTGAGGGCATCTGTTCCGCATCCAAAGCCTCCATAAGAGGGGCAATGTCGAAGGCACGATAGCCCGCCTCGATATCCTGCATTACGACATCTCCGGCCACGGGCACCTTTGCATAGAAGGGGACATTAGGCTCTGCCGAGTGGCAATCCAAACACCCGCCCTTGATAAAGATTGCAGCCACGCGCATACTCTCGGGATAATCCGATGCCGGAGCCTGATTCGAGATACGCCATATCGCCAGCAGCAACGCCACCAGCGTCAGCGCCAAAATAAGTAATCTTCTAATCTTCATAATCATATATTTTAATGGGTTTGTTATCTATTCGTATTATAAGTATGAACGCTTCGCTCGACATTCGGGAGATAATTCACACCCCACCAGCACATCTGCAACGCACAAAATCCAATCACAACCAACAATCTAAAAATCTTTTTGCGTTCGGGTCGCAGCAGTCGCAAATGGATAGCCACCAGATATATCATCCATGTTGCCGCTGCCCACGCCTCCTTGGGGTCCCAACTCCAATGGTACCCCCACGCCTGCTTTGCCCAGAGGGCTCCCGTGAGCATCCCGACAGTAAAGAAGGCCACGCCACCATAGAGCATTTGAGTAATCGCTCCATCCACATCGACTCCCTTGCGGCACAAGCCCCATAGAGCCAATAGCAATGAGCATCCCAGCAAAGCATACGAGAACATATATACCGCAACGTGAGGCACGAACCACGCACTCTGCAATGCCGGCATCAGCGACTGATCGTGGATCTCGGGACGCAGAGTGTTTATCGTCAAAAACACCGTTGCCATCAATGTCGAGAAGGATAGTATCCAGCGATAGTGCCACCTTGCATAGGTAAACAGCCCCGCACAGAGCAGACAGAACGAGTACCAGAGTCGAGTCTCGCCCATCGTGCGCATCGGAGGTCGCTCAAGCACCATCCACAGGTGCGCGATAAAGGCCCCCAGCACCACCACAGAGGCCGCCGCCAGAGCCACGGCCCACGCAGAACGCCTCTTCGAACATGCTGCCACCACAGCTGCCACCAGCGACAATCCCACGGTCAATGCCGTAGCCCACGGTAGTATCATCCAGCCCGACATCATCGCATCACCCCCTTTCTTACGCCCTGCAAGAAGAGCAGCAGAGCACCCACAAGCATCATTGTAATACCCGCAACCATCACAGGGTACCACCCATCACGCACCACCTGCACAATGCAGCGTGTACGACCGGCAAGGTCTCGTTCGTAATTTACAAGGTAGATATCTTCGCCCAGGCGGTAGCTATATGGGCTATTCACACGCAAGGTAACCTCCCGACCTGCAATATCAACCCGCGCCGCAAAGTCCGAAGGCACGCCGTTATCAAAATAGTCAGCCGAGAAGTCGAGCAGCTCCATATCATAGCCGAGCGGCACGCTCTCACCCTCGATGGTATACGCCTCCGCAGTCGGTCGCCCCTCAATAAGTGGCAGGCGTAACTCTTTAACATCGGGGGCACCCCAGAATCCCGCACCGAGAGCCAATAGCAGACCTGTGTGATTGAGCACAAAACGCCACCTTACACCATCCCTATTGCGCCATCCGCGTAGGGTCACAAGCATCAGGTGGCTCATCACGAAGAGCATCATCACCACAAACGGCCACGTTTGGGTAGGCGAAGAGTTCATAACTCCAACCGCCACGCCACCCACAGCAGCCAGTATCAGCGAGAGATATGTAGCCTCGGATGAGAGCATAAACTGCGTCAAGGGCGACTTTCGGCGGTGACGGTATAGTTCCGCAAGCGCAAGCAGCCACAGAGCCGCCAGGAGCACATTCATCGGAAAGGCGAAAAAGCGAATAGGGAAATCACCCGCCACAACCTGCAAAACAGAGGTCGCAACGGCTCCGATCACAACACCTGCAATCGCAATGAGGGCGGTATGGGAGCACTTTATCGCCTGCATCTAAGGAAACTTTGAGGTAAAGATAGTACTTTTTCTCCAACTCTCGTGCGTGTGCTCGATTTTTTTTTAGGATTAACCTCCTAATTAAGGTTTAACTATCGGAGCATTGATAACTACGCTATGCTCTGAGTTGCGATCCGTGGTCGAGACTACACGCACAGCCTTAACCGCACCTTTCGGGCGGAAAATCTTACCGCAACCATCCACCAACGAAGCCGCCTGCTCGAAACTCTTGCCATCGTAACTCACCTCGATATATCCCGTGGGGAAGAGACGATGAGCGATATGTGTGTAACCGGTAACAAACTCCATCTGGCGGCACATCACCGGCTCCGCAAACTCAAAGAGGAACCAATCCCCGTTACGACAGGTGCGAGCCGTAGATACTCGGCCTCGATACTCCTCTACACGCTTATAGCCATCCTTGCGGGCCGACTCGATCGAAGAGGTGAGCGTAAAGGCCGGCTTGATAGTCTTATAGTGGTCGGGGTGAGCCGTCTGCGGACTATGTGCATCGTCCAGCTCGCTATGGAAGAGGTAGAATTTGGGGTCATTGCACTTAATGGGTCGCGTGTAGCGCACCTTGCGATCGGAATCCTCGGTACAGTAGTATATTGTCGAGCCGTCATCGGTCGATGCCCAGAGCAGGCCATCCCGAAACTCCACCTCTGGTGGCATCAGGCGGTAGTTGATACCCATAGCTGCCATACGAGCGTAGTGAGCACCCTTTAGGCGCGAATAGAACGACTCCCAGTCGCTACCATTCTTACCCCAGCTGAGTTCGGCCACGGCACACAGGCGCGGGAAGGTCATATAATCGAGGAAGTCGATAGATTTATCTCCACCCTGCGAGAGGGCTATCTCGCTCCAGTAGGCACCCTCGAAGCCCTCAACCAGAGCCACCTGCTCGGGCGAGAAACCGTGGTCGGCAAAGTCGAAGGAGTAGGTATGCTTCACATCGAAGATGTTGCTCCAGTTGGAGCCCGCCTCGTACTTACTCTGGCGCATATCGAAGTAAAAATACTCTGCCGGCATAAAAATTGTCGGATAGCCCGCCTCCATAACCTTACGACAGTCGGCCATCTTGCTCCAGCCGTGCACTCGGGTAGTTTTATCGAGGCCACCACCATTGATACCCTCATTCCAGACAGCGGGTCGTTTGCCATACTTTTTAAGGATTTGGCTGATGCGCTCGATGAAGAGGTCTTCGAGTTTGTGGGCATCGGTATATCCGTATCTTTTAAGATATGCCGAGCAGTCGGGGCATTTCCGCCACTGCGAGAGCGACACCTCATCGCCGCCGATATGGATATACTCCGAGGGGAAGAGGGCACACACCTCGGCAAGCACCTCATCGAGCATCTTGTAGTTGCTCTCCTTGGTTGCGCAGAAGACGTTGCGCGTATCTATTCCACCCGAGGTGTGAGCCTTATCAAACTCATAGTTACACACAATTTCGGGGAAGAGTAGTGCAAAGGCGCGACTATGGCCCGGTAGGTCAATCTCGGGAATAATCTCCACATTACGCACACGGGCATACTCCACGATTTCGCGAATTTCACTCTGTGAGTAGAAGCCGCCATAACGCTCGTGCCACTTGCCATACATCGGATGCACGGGCGAAGAGCCTCCACGATAGCCACCCTCTTCAGCCAGGCGCGGATAGGCCTTAATCTCCACTCGCCAGCCCTGATCATCGCAGAGATGCCAATGGAGCTTATTGATTTTGTGGTGTGACAGGCGGTCGATATAGAGCTTCATATTCTCGGTCGTCACCCAGGTACGCGCCACATCGAGCATAAAGCCGCGATAGGCGAACTGTGGTGCATCCTCCACCTGACATCCGGCCACTCGCACCGGTAGTTTCATCCGCTTGGTATAGATATCCGAAGGCATCATCTGCCAGAGGGTCTGCACTCCGTAAAATGCACCTCCATAGTCACCCGCAACGATACGCACACCGCTCTGCGTTACCGTCAAGCGGTAGGCATCCTTGGTCATTCCCGACTGTAACTCAACCGAGATGTAGTTCTCGGCCGGAGCCTCCTTAGCCACGCTTTTCACCGCCAGGTAATCAAGCATATAGACCGCCAGCGGACGCAACTCCTCACACGAGAAAGCTATGGTTGTCGAGGGCTTTACGACAAATTCGCCATCCGTATATTTCAAGGATTGGGGTTGGGGTATCACTGCAAATGCGACAGAAGAGAAGAGCAAAGCGATGCCGAACAACGAGAGTTTCAGATTGAGTTTCATAGAGTAAAAATTAAATAGTTTTGTCAAAGATACGTTTTTTATGGTAAAAACACTAACTTTGTCCTACAAATCGTTAAAACATATATGAGCAACAAACACGCTGACGCCACATTGCGTCTTTTAGAGGTTATGGACACCCTGCGCGAGCAGTGTCCGTGGGATCGTGAGCAGACTTTCGAGTCGCTACGCAACAACACCATAGAGGAGACTTACGAACTTGTCGATGCCATCACCGACCGCAATATGGAGGGAATCAAGGAGGAGCTGGGTGACCTGCTGCTGCACGTTGTATTCTACTCGAAGCTCGGTCAGGAGCAGGGAGCATTCGACTATGCCGATGTTGCCAACGGCGTATGCGACAAACTCATCTACCGCCACCCCCACGTCTACGGCGACATCCACGCCGACACCCCCGAGGAGGTCAAGCACAACTGGGAGGCACTCAAATTGCGTAAGAAGAATCGCAAGAGCGGAACCCTCGGCGGCGTTCCGCGTAGCCTGCCCGCCCTTGTCAAGGCCTTCCGCATCGGCGAGAAGGCAGCTTCGGTCGGCTTCGATTGGGAGAAGAAGGAGGATGTATGGGACAAGGTACGCGAGGAGGTTGCGGAGGTCGAAACCGAGATGGCAGCCAAGAATCACGACCTGCTGGAGGGTGAGTTTGGCGACCTGCTCTTCGCTCTGGTGAATGCCTGCCGACTCTACGGCATCGACCCTGAGGCAGCACTCGAACGTACCAACAAGAAATTCATAGCGCGTTTCAGCGGTATGGAGCAGGCGGCTGTTGATGCAGGCAAGACGCTCGGCGAGCTCTCGCTCGATGAGATGGAGGTACTCTGGCAGGCGCAGAAAAAGCACTAACCCCCAAAAGCTGAAACATACGAACAAAAAAACGCAATAAAAATATGGCTTACATCAAATCTGTTAGAAATCACACGCCCGAGATTGGCGAGGGCACATTCGTAGCCGAGACCGCTGTACTTATCGGCGATGTAACGGTAGGCAAAGATTCGTCACTGTGGTACAATGTCGTACTGCGCGGCGATGTGAACAAAATCACCATCGGCGACCGCACCAACATCCAGGATGGCACGGTAATCCATACCCTCTATGACGGTTCGCCCCACCCTTCGCAGACCCACATCGGCAACGATGTGTCTGTGGGTCACAACGCCACAATCCACGGCGCAATCATCGAGGACAACTGCCTTATCGGTATGGGTGCTACGATTCTGGACAATGCTGTAGTGGCATCGGGCTGCATCATCGCTGCCAATGCCCTGGTACTATCCAACTCGAAGCTCGAGCCCAACTCGGTCTATGCGGGTGTGCCGGCCAAGAAGGTCAAGGAGGTGACCCCCGAGCAGAGAGAACAGATAATTAAGCGCATTGCCAACGACTATCGTATGTATGCATCGTGGTATGATCAGGAGTAAGAACAGATACAACAGCCGCCGCTCTACCATCATATCGTTGATATTGGTGGCTATGGCCATAAGCCTGATTGTGAACTTCTCACATCTGTTGCTGCTGGCCGTTGACGAGTTTGGCTCGTGGCAATCCGAGGATAGCAAGGAGGAGGCCCTCTCCATCGAGGCAACAGGTCGTCTTTCGCTCAATCCCGATGGCTACGCCTACCTGGTTTGCGCCGCTGAGGAGCCGGTCGATAGCATCTTTATCTCGCACTGGAGCATCCGCAATATCGAGCTGGCCGATGGCGACACGTTGCAAGTCAAGGCCCGCCCCGCAAACCGCGGTATAGGCCACTACCGAATGGCCGAAATTCTGCAAATCAATGGCGAAAAGTTCGACTACACGAAGTCTATCGCACGGCCCAACAAGGTTGTGGACCTTGCGGTACAGATTATCTACTACTTTGTGATGTCGCTACTGATTCTGCTGATGCTCACCTACCGCATCGAGCGCAGCAACGATCTGTTTGCCAACATTCTACGCCGCAGTATGTGGTGTCTACTGTTGCTGATCGGCTTCTACTTTATAGCCCCCGTCTCGAACCGCTACACCGGCGAGATAGGCCCCGTATTTGCATCGAGAGATAGCTGGCGTATAGATTATATGGTCGTGCTCAAGTGCTCGTTCACCTTCGCCGTATCGGCACTCTACGCCTGCATCTACACACTCATCTACCAACGCCAGAGCATCCTGCTCGAAAACGAGCAGCTTAAGAGTGAGAATCTGACCACACGATACGACACCCTCGTAAGTCAGATAAACCCTCACTTCTTCTTCAACTCGCTCAACTCGCTCTCGACCCTGGTACGCGAGAACGACACAAAGAAGGCTCTGACATACATCGACCAACTCTCCTACACCTTCCGCTACGTTCTGCAAAATAGTCAGAATATGGTGGTACCCCTCTCTGAAGAGTTGCGATTTGTCGAGGCATATGGCTACCAGTTCAAGATTCGTTATGCAGACAAACTATTCATCGATATCGACATCAGCGATGAGTATCTGGGCTATACTCTACCCCCGCTATCGCTTCAACCGCTTATCGACAATGCCGTGAAGCACAACGCCATAACCAGTCGCCGCCCGCTGCACGTCTCGATTCGCACCGAGGGTGACGTTCTGGTGGTATCGAATCCCAAGTCGCCTCTGGTGGAGCCGGCGCAGGGCACCGGCATCGGTCTGAAGAACCTTGCCAGCCGCTGGGAGCTGATTACCGGCAAGAGCATCGAAATCATCGACACCGAGGAGAGTTTCACCGTGAAGCTGCCGTTGCAAAGAGTGCAAACCCGATAACATCCGCATAGAATGAGAGTTCTGATTATCGAAGACGAGACCGCCGCTGCCCGCAACCTGCAAGGTATGCTGGAGTCCATAGAGCCCACCATTGAGGTTGTAGGCATCACCGAGAGTATTATCGACACGGTCGATTGGTTTGCCGAAAACCCAATGCCCGACATTGTCTTTATGGATATCCATATCGCCGATGGCGAGTCGTTCCGCATATTCGATTCGGTGGATATTACCGCACCGATAATCTTCACCACAGCATACGACCAGTATGCGCTTGAGGCCTTCAAGGTGAACAGCATCGACTATCTGCTCAAGCCTCTCAAGGAGGAGGATTTGCAACGCTCACTGGATAAGTGGCACCGCATAACCCGCACCGAGCGTGACGAGTACCGCAACCGTATCGACTCGATGCTCTCGGAGCAACGCCACCACAACGACATATTTCTTATTCACGTCAAGGACAAAATCGTTCCGTTGCAGGCCTCGGAGGTGGCCTATTTCTACACCTCGAACGAGCGTGTGACGGCACACCTGTCGGATGGTACCACCTACCCCATTGACAAGACTCTTGAGGCGTTGCAGAGCTCGCTCTCGGAGCACGATTTTTTCCGCGCCAATCGACAGTTCATCATCTCGCGCAAAGCGGTCAAAGATATTTCGGTATGGTTCGGCAGCCGACTGTCACTCAACCTGACGGTCGAGATTCCCGAACGTATAGTCATCTCAAAGGCTCGAGTTCCCGAGTTTAAGCGTTGGCTCACAGCAGTTCAGTCATAGATTTGGGCGATTCACCCTTTGATTTGGGCGATTGACGGCACAGACAAAAAGTCTGTGCTTTTTTGTTTATATATTTGCAATGCAAATAGAGATTATCCGCACTCAGACATTGTGACACACCGTTGCGCGGGTCGTTTTTAGGGGAAGGTATTTAGGCCTGCGTGGCGGTGATGTCTTATTTTAGGAGTTGTTGTTTGCGTTTTATCAAAGATAACATTAACTTCGTGAGCTAAAACAGAAAATAACTAAATCAACAATAATGAAACGATTACTCATCATCCTCTCGCTTGTGCTAATGGCACTCCCCGTGTCGGCACAGCAGCGCAGTAAAATCACTGCCACAATCGTAGACGTCAAGAGCGGAGCCGGCGTACCCGGAGCCGTTGTTGAGTTAGCACCCACCTCAAATCCCGACAGCAAGAAGTATTACACCACTGGCTACGGCGGCAAGGTCGAGATTGCTAATGTTGCTTTTGGCACCTACAAGATGGTTATTACCTTCCTCGGCTATGAGGACTTTGTCAAGGAGTTCAAGGTTTCGAGCGCAACGCTCGACCTGGGCAAGTTGCAGCTCTCGGAGGGTGCCACACGCATCGACACTGTAGTGAAGGAGGCCAAGGCTCTGCGCACATCGCAGGATGGAGATACTCTCTCGTACAACGCCGGAGCCTTCAAGGTTACGGGTGATGCCGATGTCGAGGGTCTGCTCAAAAAGATGCCTGGAATCACCATCAACAATGGCGAGGTGTCGGCACAGGGTGAGACCGTCAAGAAGGTATATGTCGATGGCAAGGAGTTCTTCGGTGAGGATGTCAATACAGCTATCAAGTCGCTACCCGCACAGGCTGTTGATCGCATCGAGGTATACAACAAGCTCAGCGACCAGGCCGAGTTCTCGGGTATGGACGATGGCGAAGGCTTCAAGGCTCTGAACATCGTGACCCACCGTCATATGCGCCAGGGTCAGTTTGGTAAGGTATATGCCGGCTACGGCTACCAGCCCAAGACCGATGACATCACCTCGCACCACAAGTACACGGCCGGTGGTAATGTCAATGTCTTCAACAACGACAGCCGTCTATCGATCATCGGCCTGTTCAACAATATCAACCAACAGAACTTCTCATTCGAGGATATCCTCGGCGTGAGCGGTGCAGGAGGTGGTGGCGGTCGCCGCCGCGGTGTGGGCCAGTATATGGTACGTCCTCAGGATGGCGTTGCATTGGTAAACTCTATCGGTCTGAACTACTCGGATATGTGGGGCAAGAATAACCAGGTGAAGTTCCAGGGAAGCTACTTCTTCAACAACACCGACACCAAGAACCTCACAGAGCAGGAGACCTGGTATGAGGTGCCGTCACCTATCGACACCCTCGTAAAGCGCGGCTACACCCGTTCACTCAACAACAACCACCGCTTCAATGCTCGTTTGGACTGGAAGATCTCCGACCGACAGTCGCTGATGTCGCGTACATCGCTCAGCTACCAGAGCAACTGCAACCCCAAGTCGGGCAACACCAGCGAAGGTTTCAAGTATGGACAGAGCGGCCTTACCTATATTGACGATGCCACCAAACGCAACTCTCACGGTCTATTCTTCAACGAGTTCCTGCAGTATCGTCTGCGCATCGGTCAGAAGGCGGGTCGTACACTCTCGGTAAGCGGTCGTTTCAACCTGCGTGACAACTATGGTCTGCGCCGTGTACGTTCAAATAACGCCGATGCTATAGAGTACGGCTCTCCCGAGTATGAGGCAATTATGGCAGACCTGCGCACCAGCGGCTCGGTAGCCAACATCGATGGCACCGCACTCTACAACCCGCTGTGCCAGTGGGTCGAGGCTCCTTCGCGTACCTATAACGTGGGTGGCACATTCGAGTACAACGAGCCGCTGGGCAAGGTTACGGCTTTGAGCTTCCAGTACCGCTTCTCGTATGAGGATGAAACCAAGCAGCAAGAGGCTTACTACACAGACGACACATTCAACACCAAGGGTGCCGAAATCAACGAGAATATGACCCAGGACTACCGCAGTGGTTACTGGACACACCGCGTAGGTCCCGGCTTCCGCTACTCGAAGAAGAAGAATACCTTTGTGGCTAATGTCTACTATCAGTATTCGTCACTGGATGGCAACATCGAGGGTGTAAACGCCGACCGCTCGGATAAGATTAAGAAGGATTACCACAACGTGCTCTACTTTGCGATGCTGAACTATATGTTCAACAAGGAGAACTCGATTCGCCTCTTCTTCCGCTCCTACACCGACAACCCCTCGGTTACGCAGTTGCAGAACATCTATGACGTCTCGACTCCGCAGTATTTGAGCATCGGTAACAAGAACCTCAACCCCTCGTTTATGCACCGCATCAACTTCCACTACATCAACTCGAATGTAGAGAAGGGTCGTACATTTATGTGGATGTTTATGATGCAGAACCAGCAGAACTACATCTCGCAATCGACCTTCTACAACCGCGAAGGATTCGAGATTACGCAGGGTAACAAGACTTATCGCCCGCAGCAGATCACCTCTTACGAGAATATGGACGGCTACTGGAACCTACGCACACACTTGAGCCTGGGTCTGCCCCTCTCGTTTATGAAGTGTAACCTCAACATTATGGCGGGTGTAAACTACATCATCAACCCCTCGGCCGTATATGCCACTTCGGACGATATGTTTGCTCACAAGTTTACAAAGAACTACGCCAACAATATCGGCTACGATGCACAGGTGACCCTGGGTAGCAACATTTCGGAGAAGATTGACTTCACACTCTCGTGGAACGGAGCCTTCAACCAGGCGTGGAACACCGCTGCAGGCAAGGTGGATGGCAAGTACCAAATGAATAACTACTTCAACCACTCGGCTACGGGTACCCTCAAGTGGGTATTCTGGAAGGGATTCACCTTCACGGCGGCCTGCTCGTATGTCCAGTACCTCGGCTTCACCAACAAGTACAACGAGGATTATGTTCTCTGCAACATCTACCTCGGCAAGAAGCTCTTCCGCAACCAGCTGGGCGAGATTCAGATTGGCGTGAACGATGTGGCTAACCAGAATACGGCATTCGTGCGCAGTACCGGTTCGGGATATACCCAGAACCTCACCAATAGCGTCATCGGCCGCTACTTCAGCGTTCAGTTTGTCTACAACCTGCGCCGCTTCGGCAAGAAGGGCTCGACAAATATGAAGGACTACGACTACAACGAGTCGAAGAGTGGTGTGGGCGTGAATGGCTACACCGGCGGTATGCGCCGCCCGATGGGCCCGATGCCTATGCGCCGATAATCCGCAGAGAGGATTATAGAAAAAGTCGCAACCTTTAAGGGTTGCGACTTTTTTTGGGGGGGATGGTGGGTAAGGAGTTTAGAGAATTTAAGGAGATTAGGGATTTTTATCTATTGGTATTCGTGGTCATCTCTAACACCCTTAAATCAAATAGCACCAAGCATCCTGCCTTCCCTAAACTCTTTAATCTCATTAATCTCCATAATCTCCCTATCAAACCGCACTAAAAAACTGCCCCCTAAAATAAGGAAGCAGTCCATATAGCTGAGGGGTAAAAGAGCTAACGGCTAATGGCTGTTAGTTTTTTATACTTTTCATATAGTTTATCATAAACGGCACTGCGTGTAGGATCGGGCAGGTATTCATTCGAGAAGCCCGAGAGCATCGCTGCCTGAGCCTCGACAATCGAGGTGTAGAGTCCCGCCGCCACAGCCGCATACATTGCAGCTCCCAGTGCACACGCCTGTTCCGAGCACACCACTCTTATCGGCATATTGAGCACATCACAGAGGGTCTGCATTACAAATCTCGACTTCTTGGCGATACCGCCCACAGCATAGATACGCTCCACTCTCACACCCTCTTCGATAAGTCGCTCGGTAATAGCTCGTGAGCCAAAGGCTGTACCCTCGACCAGGGCCTTGAAGAGTTGTGGAGCGGATGTTGCCAACGTAAGTCCTGCTATCGAGCCCGTAGTACGTGGATCGGCATCGGGTGTACGTCTGCCATTAAACCAATCTACCGACACGGGGTCATTCTCAGTCAGCGGCAGAGCCTCGGCCTCGGCCGTGAGGGCAGGGAGGATTCTATCGAATAGCGCAGGGTCGGCCTCGGCCACGTGGCGCAGAGGCCACTCCATAATGCGGCGAAACCAGGCATATATATCGCCAAAGGCCGACTGTCCGGCCTCGATACCTATATAGTCGGGCAACACCGAGCCATCCACCTGGCCACAGATACCGCGTATAACCTTATCTCCTATCACCTCGGGCTTCACGACCGTAATGTCGCAGGTCGAGGTGCCGACCACCTTAACGAGTGTACCCTCACCCACACCGGCACCCACCGCGCCAATATGACAATCGATAGCACCCACACCAACAGCTACGCCCTCGGGGAGTCCCAACCGCGAAGCCCAGGCCGAAGTGAGCCCTCCGGCACGCACACCACAGGTGTAGCTCTTATCGTAGAGATGGTCGCGCAGGGCGACAAGCAGAGGGTCTATGGCTGCCAAAAACTCCCTATCGGGCAGGCCTCCCCACTCCTTGCTCCACATAGCCTTATGTCCTGCGGCACAGCGGCTGTGTATAATCTCCTCGGGAGCGGTATGGCCCGTAAGTATCGCCACAATCCAATCACACAATTCGCACCACGAGTAGGCCTCACCAACGAGTTCGGGGGAGTTCTTCAAGCAGTGCAACACCTTTGCCCAGACCCATTCGCAGGAGTAGGAGCCTCCACAGTGGGAGGTATAGTTGGTATGCCACCTCGCAGCAAGGTCGTTTATAGCATCCGCCTCATCGAGAGCTGTATGGTCTTTCCAGAGGACAAACATCGCATCGGGATTCTCCGAAAACTCGGGCAGCAGGGCCAGGGGTCTACCCTCGCGATTGACCAATGCGGGTGTCGAGGCCGTGGTGTCGAACGAGATACCGCGCACTGCAGCAGCCACCTCCGCTCCGGCATTGCCGAGAGCCTCGCAAATGGCACCCTCGAGGGATTCGATATAGTCAAGCGGGTGCTGACGATAGCGATTCTCTGACGGGTTACAATATAGGCCTTCCCGCCAACGAGGATAGTATCTCACCGCCGTAGCCACCTCACGACCATCGGCAGCATCCACCACCAGACAGCGCACCGAGTCGCTGCCGAAGTCTATGCCCAATACATAACTCTTCATCTTCGGATATTGTTTTAAGGTTTCTATATCTACAAAGGTATAAAAAAAGAGTGTGTCCCGCAAGTGTTAGGTCTACACTATCTTGATGGGCTCAACGTGGATGGCAACCATAGTCTGTTCACCAAAGCGTTCGCGCAACCTGCGCTCGATTGATTCGGTCAGCAAGTGGGATTCGCGAACACTCATATCGCCATCCACGCGGATATGTATCTCAATGGCTATGGTCGAGCCAATACGGCGTGTACGCAGATTATGAGGGTGACTGATGGCGGCATCCTCGGTGACAATACATATTATCTCCTCCTCGACTTCGCTCGGCAGCGAGCCCTCGACCAGCTCGTCAAAGCCCTTACGCACAAGGTCGATGGCCACCTTGAGAATCATCGCCGCCACAACTATCGCAGCTATCGGGTCGGCAATGACCCAGCGTCCTCCCAGGACATAGGCACAACCGACACCTATGAGCGCACCTATCGAGGAGAGAGCATCGCTGCGGTGGTGCCAGGCATTGGCTATCACAGCGGGCGAATCGGTCTCCCTGCCAACCTTTACAGTATAGCGGTAGAGCCACTCCTTAACCGCAATCGACACCACGGCGGCAATCAATGCCACAAATTCAGGTCTGGGGATCTGCTCTCCCCGAATCACCGCTGCTATATTTTTAGCTGCACCGACACATATACCAACGCCTACCGCACCCAGTGCGATAGCTATGATTATCGAGGCTACGGTCTCATACTTACCGTGGCCGTATGCGTGATCGCGATCTTTAGGTTTGGCAGATATGCGGACAAAGAGGAGCACCACAAAGTCGGTAGCAAAGTCCGAGATGGAGTGTACAGCATCGGCCACCATAGCCGCACTACGACCGAGGATGCCGGCAGCGAGTTTGGCTATCGACAATAGAAGATTTACCGCGAAACCCACAAGGGTCACGCGGTAAATTGAACGTACTCTGTTATCTTGTTTCATATAACTCTTATTAAAACTGCACCATTAAGGTTTATCCCAGAGAGGTCGTATAAAAGAAGGTGTATAAGAAAAGGTTTTTCAAGGCTTACCTCCTCCCAGAGAAGTCGTATAAAAGGAGGAATTTTTAGGCTTGCGAGATTGGGCAAAGCTGGGGAATACTAAGCGTATTTCCCTGTTTCGCACAGGCTCGCGTAACACCAAAATTACCCTTTTAGGCGACTTCTATTAGTAGCTCTTTGCAAAGAGTACTCGACAATGCGAAGGCTTGCCGGTAAAGATACACTTACCCTCTTCAGGCTCGGCATCGCACGGGATACAACGGATTGTTGCCTTGGTTGCATCCTTGATAGCCTGCTCGGTCTCGGGAGTGCCGTCCCAGTGTGCCGAGATAAAGCCCCCCTTCGTATTGAGCACCTCAACAAACTCTTCCCAGGTATCCACACGTGTAATCATCGAGTTACGATAATCGAGTGCCTTCTGGAAGATGTTTGCCTGAATCTCGTCAAGCAGGGCTACGATACGATCGGTGAGTCCCTCCTGCGGAACAACCTCCTTGGTGAGTGTATCGCGGCGAGCCAACTCGATAGTACCATTCTCCATATCGCGAGGGCCGAGTGCCAAACGCACGGGCACACCCTTCAGCTCGTACTCTGCAAATTTGAAGCCCGAACGTACATTGTCGCGCAAATCGACCTTTACACTCACACCCTTAGCCTTGAGCTGATCGGCGATGGCGTTCATACGCTCGGCCATAACCTGCAACTGCTCCTCACCCTTATAGATGGGAACCATAACCACCTGGATAGGTGCAAGCTTCGGCGGCAATACCAGACCGTTATTATCCGAGTGAGCCATAATAAGAGCTCCCATCAGTCGGGTCGAAACGCCCCACGATGTAGCCCATACGTACTCGAGTTTGCCCTCCTTATTGACATACTGCACATCGAACGCCTTAGCGAAGTTCTGGCTGAGGAAGTGCGATGTACCGCTCTGCAGAGCCTTACCATCCTGCATCAGGGCCTCGATGGTGAGGGTATCCTCCGCACCTGCGAAACGCTCATTGGGCGACTTGTGACCCACAACTACCGGCACACCCATCCAATTCTCGGCGAAGTCCTGATATACGCGGATCATCTTCTCGGCCTCCTCGATAGCCTCCTCACGGGTTGCGTGAGCGGTATGGCCCTCCTGCCAGAGGAACTCGGCCGTGCGCAAGAACAGACGTGTACGCATCTCCCAACGCACCACATTAGCCCACTGATTACAGAGAATCGGAAGGTCGCGATAGGACTGAATCCAATTCTTATATGTGTTCCAGATAATAGTCTCTGATGTCGGGCGAACAATCAACTCCTCCTCGAGGCGTGCTGCGGGATCTACCACCACACCGTTACCCTCGGGATCATTCTTGAGGCGGTAGTGGGTAACCACTGCGCACTCCTTGGCAAAACCCTCAACGTGACTTGCCTCTCGCGAGAAGAATGACTTGGGAATAAAGAGTGGGAAGTATGCGTTCTGGTGTCCTGTATCCTTGAACATCTTATCCAACGCTGCCTGCATCTTCTCCCAGATAGCGTAGCCGTAGGGCTTGATAACCATACAGCCTCTCACAGCGGAGTTCTCCGCCAAACCGGCCTTAACGACCAACTCATTATACCACTGCGAATAGTTATCGTCCGCCTTGGTCAAATCTTTAAGTTCTACTGCCATAAAAAATTACCTTTGCATTTTTTTCTGACTGCAAAGGTAATCATTTATTGTGAATTAACAACGAATTTTTCAGAATCTAAAGCCGAGGGTCATAATTATATTATGACGAGCGAGCCTGGTGGAGAATAATCCGCTATAATCGTCCTGATAAACAACATTACCCGCCGAGTCGCTCTCACCGACCGTATCAATCGCATAGAAGAGGCGATAGTCGGTCTGCTTGGCCGCCGCATACTGATATGCCAAATCGACAAAGAGGAAGCCGAACGATAGACCGACACCGGCCGTAGCATATTGCATCTGATAGTTTATCGGTGACGAGAAGATAATCTTTTCGTCCTTAACCATCGAGCCATTGAAGCTATATCCCGCGCGTAGTGACAAGATCGGCAACGGCTTCACCTCGGCACCCACACGAATAGTGTTCGACCCCTTGAAATACTGCTTGAAGAAGTCGTTATAGACACCCTTACCGACAGGGGTCTTCTGTGTGCGTATCGAATTATACCAATCTCTCTCATAATCAACCGATAAGATAGCCTTATCGCCAAAGGTATAGGAGACTCCCAACAATAGGCGCATCGGCGATGAGAAGTTCCAACTATTGGGGCCGTTATCGCGCCAGATCTCGGTCATCGCCTCGGGGTCGGGCGAGACAAATTGTCCCGTAGTGTTATTCTTCACACGCGAAAGCATCGCCCCCTGGTAGGAGTAGTCCAACGTGTAGGCCGTGGGAGTATGAAAGGCCACGGCCAGGCGCAATGCCTGAATGGGACGATAGGTCACACCGAGCTTAAAGTTTACACCCGTACCATCAACTATTGAGGTCTGGGTATAGTTGAAGTAGCGCAGCTCGTTGCCCGGCGGCGTGTCACCGGCATTATAAGTATAC
>JBGUTM010000308.1:0-2882 GCA_045133075.1 Alistipes sp.
CCATAGCATATTTGAGTGCAGGGGCGTAGTGCTCATCTTTAATCTGGTCGAACGGAGGTATGCCGTAGGGGGTATTCCACTCGGCAGTCAGCGGATTTTCGGATGGCTGTTTCACCGTCTTGTCACAACTCGAAAGTGTCATTGTCGTAGCAAAAAGTGCAATAGTTAATAATCGTTTCATATCACGAAATTCGTTTATTTAACGCCAAAGATACAATAAATTGTATCTATATCCGCGTTTGCGACCGATTTTTTTGTGATTGAGGTGTAATTATCGGTGGTTTTGGGGCTCCGAAAACAATAAATTCTTAACTTTGCCCAAAAGTAAAGCACTCAAACAACAGATTATGCAACTATTCTATGCCCCCGATATTACGCTTCCATTCTACACGCTTGGTGAGGAGGAGTCGAAGCATTGTGTCCGAGTTCTGCGCCTTGGCGAGGGAGACAGGCTTCATCTTACGGATGGATGTGGCGATATGCACCTCTGCGAGGTTGTCGATGCCCACCCGAAGCGTTGTACGGTGAGGGTGATCTCGACCGAGCACGAGTTCGAGAAGATGCCTTACCGCCTGACGATGGCGGTGGCTCCCACCAAGAATATCGAGCGTTTCGAGTGGTTTCTGGAGAAGGCTACCGAGGTGGGCGTGAGTGAGGTTGTACCTCTGGAGTGTGCCCACAGCGAACGCCGCACCATCAAGCTCGAGCGTGAGCAGAAGGTTATCACGGCGGCGGTGAAGCAGTCGCTCAAGGCCTATCATCCCGAGTTGCACGATATGACCGAGTTGCGCAAGGTGCTCGATATGCCATTCGAGGGGCGTAGGTTTATTGCCCACTGCGGCGATGCGGTGAAGGGCAAGGTCTACCTGCCCAAAGCGATCTCGGCAGGTGAGAGCGTGATGATTCTTATCGGCCCCGAGGGTGATTTTTCGCCCGAGGAGGTAGCTATGGCCGTGGAGCGAGGATTCGAGGAGATAACCCTCGGCTACCAGCGTCTGCGTACCGAGACGGCGGCTGTTGTGGCTGTTACGATGGTGGCAACGATAAATGGTTAAACACCCTAAAAATAGACAATGGCTGAATTACTCAAGATATTTTACTCATTCTTTAAGATCGGACTCTTTACGTTCGGAGGCGGTTTTGCGATGATTCCGCTCATCGAGCGTGAGGTTGTCGAGCGTAGGGGTTGGATCGCAAAGTGTGACTTTGTAGATATGCTTGTGTTGGCGCAGTCGGCACCCGGCCCCATCGCACTCAATGCGGCAGTCTTTGCAGGCTACAATGTGCGAGGCTTTGCAGGCTCCGTAGCTGCGGTACTGGGCGTTGTAATGCCTTCGTTTTCAGTGATTCTGCTGGTGGCGATATTCTTCGCAAATATACGCTATAACCCCGTTGTCGATGCCGCATTTAAGGGTATGCGCCCGGCGGTTGTGGCGTTGATTGTTGCGCCACTGATGGGTATCGTCAAGGGAATGGCCTGGTGGGGTATGGCCGTGGTGGCAGTCGTGGGACTTTTGGTCTGGCACCTCTCAATCTCGCCCGTAATCTTCCTCGTTGCAGGTGCCGCGGCGGGATTGATATATGTATATGTAACCTCTCGAAATGCTAAATCCGACCCGCGATGATACTGCTCGAACTCTTTATTAGCTATTTGAAAATCGGATTTTTCGGTTTTGGCGGTGGATACGCGATGTTGTCGCTTATCCAGAATGAGGTTGTGGTACAACACGGATGGATTACGGCAGCACAGTTTACCGATATCGTTGCGGTGTCGCAGATTACCCCCGGCCCGATAGCCATAAACTCTGCTACATATATCGGCTATACGGTCGCAGGATTCTGGGGATCGGTGGTGGCTACTGTGGCGGTGAGCCTTCCTTCGCTGACGATTATGGTGTTGCTGACCAAGTTTTTCCTGCAGTTGCGCCACAATCGCTATGTTGCAGGCGTTGTCGGAGCGATGAAACCGGTGGTCTTGGGTATGATCCTCTCGGCTGCGTTGCTGCTGATGTTCCCCGCAAGTGGTGAGGATAAGAGCTTTATTGATGGCTGGAGCTGGGCCTTGTTTGGAGCAACGCTTATCGGCTCGTGGCGCAAGGTAAACCCGATATTGATGATTCTGCTCTCGGCCGTGGCCGGAATCTTGATTTACTATATCTTTTAGACCTTTAGACGCAGACCGATGCTCCCAAGAGCATAAACACAAGGATTACGAGGAATACCACTCCAAGGATGGCTATCAATGAGCCCAAACATCCCCATTTGCGCGGTTCACTTTGTGGTAGCGGGTCGGAGATAAGTGTGCATATAAGACCTATGAGGGGCGTGAATACAAGGCTAAGGAAAAATGCCCAGCCAAAGCCGATGTTGCGCTTGCTGCCCAAGATTCCTATGAGGACTGCGAGCAGAGATCCGCTCACAACTCCGAATATAATTGTTAGTGTTGCCATAACTCTTTATCTTTCAAAACGATAATATACACCTAAAGGCAGTTGTTTGTGGTGTTTGTCTTCGAAATATAGTTCGCCAAACTGCTCTGCTCGAGGTTGTCCAAAGGCCTGATGCATAGCAGTGCGGGCCAACATTGCCGACAACCCCATAGAGTATAGGTTGAGTACTACGAAAGAGTCTTTGTCTTCCAAAAGCTGGGCGCAACAAGCTAACATCTCGCCTATATTCTCCTCCAGAACCCACTTCTCGCCATTGGCACCACGGCCGTATGCGGGAGGGTCAAGGATTATGCCGTGGTAGCGATTTCCGCGGCGCACCTCGCGATTGACGAACTTGAGAGCATCCTCGACAATCCAACGTACACCGTCCAGTCCGCTCGACTCCATATTTTCGCGAGCCCAGATCACCACCTGCTTGACCGAATCCACGTG
>JBGUTM010000309.1:0-5254 GCA_045133075.1 Alistipes sp.
ACCTCGCAAAACCACCTCTCCAAGTGGCTCTACTCGCGAGGCCTGTTCCCGCTGGCACGACAGATTCGTAAATTTAAGCATAACCATTTCTCGTCAATCAGTGAGCACCGCGCGGCGTTGGTCAATGCCATCAAGGATTACCGAACCCTGCTGGGTCAGGGCGTGGTGGCGCGATTCGACTCGGAGAGTTATAGCGATGCCATAGGCTTCGCCCGAATGGGTGAGGGGTCGCTCGGTGGCAAGGCGCGTGGCTTGGCCTTTATGAATAGTATGCTCATTAAATACCACCTCTACGATAAGTATCCCGATGTTCGCATTATGATTCCGCGAACGCTGGTGGTGGCCACCGACTACTTCGATGAGTTTATTCGCCAGAACGGACTTAAATATGTCATCTCGAACGAGCTGACCGATGATGAGATACTCTCGGAGTTTGTGGGCTCGACCCTGCCGCAGGGACTTATCGAGCGGTTGCGAGCCTATGTTCGTACGGTGCGCTCGCCGCTGGCCGTGCGTAGCTCCTCAAAGTTGGAAGATTCACACTTCCAGCCTTTTGCAGGCATCTATTCGACATATATGATTCCTTATGTGGATAACGAAGATCGTATGTTGCGTATGCTCTTCAAGGCGATTAAGAGTGTCTATGCCTCGGTCTATTTTGCCGAGTCAAGAGCCTACATCCAATCCTCGCAAAATCTTATCTCGGAGGAGAAGATGGCCGTTGTGGTGCAGGGGGTGTGCGGTACGGAGCAAGATGGCTGCTTTATGCCGACATTCTCGGGTGTGGCACGCTCGATAAACTACTATCCCATAGGCGATGAGGCCGCCGATGAGGGCGTTTGTAATGTGGCTATGGGTCTGGGTAAGCTGGTGGTTGATGGCGGTCGCACACTGCGCTTCTCGCCCAAGTATCCCCAGAAGGTGTTACAGACCTCGACTACCGAATTGGCCCTGCGTGATACGCAGAACGAGGTGCTGGCCCTCGACCTTAACCCCGAGGCGTTCCGCACCTCTACGGATGACGCGGTGAATATCCGCCACTTCGACCTGTCGCAGGTGGCCAAGTTGCGCAATGCGAAGTATGTAACCTCGACCTGGGATCGTGAGAATGAACGTATCAGCGACAGCCCGTTCGTGGAGGGTCATAAGGTTATTACCTTCAACTCGATCCTCAAGTATGGCACCTTCCCATTGGCTGAGATTGTGAGCGATATCCTAAGCCTCGGAGCCGAGGAGATGCGCTGCCCGGTAGAGGTGGAGTTTGCGGTGAATATGGATGTGCCGAGTGGTGAGAGCCGCATATTTAACCTGTTGCAGATCAGACCTATAATCAACAATGGCGACAACCGAGTATTTGATTGGGATAGTGTTGCCCTTGATGACGCTTACGTATACGCCGAGAGTGCGCTCGGTATCGGCTCGATGAGCGATATTCGCGATATCGTCTACATCCGTCCCGAGAAGTTTTCGTCATTGGTCACCGAACGGATAGCCGAGGAGTTGTTGGTGCTCAATACGATGATGCGCAGCGAGGGCCGTGGCTATGTCCTGGTCGGTATGGGGCGTTGGGGCTCTTCGGACCCCTTCCTCGGTGTTCCGGTTAAGTGGACCCATATCTCGGAGGCAAAGGTTATTGTGGAGTGCAACCTGCCCAACTTTAATGTCGAGCCGAGCCAGGGAACTCATTTCTTCCAGAATGTTACATCGCTCGGAATAGGATATATGACCATCGATCCTGCTACCGACAGCGGTTTCTTCCGCTCGGAGCGGTTGGATGCGCTCGAGGCTGTCTACGAGGGTGAGTATCTGCGTTGTGTGCGTTTTGAGGAGCCGCTCACCGTCTGTGTTGATGGTAAGTCCAATAAGGGAGTGGTTAAGTAGGTTGTTGAAAGAGATTTTTTAAGGAGAGAAATAGGGAAACTGGGGGAACCGTAGATTCCTTTGTAGTACCTCATATATTCCTGCTAATTTTCTTGAAAATTACTATCAAAGTAGATGATTTTGAATTTTGGATTTTGAATTTTGAATTGACTTCGTTATCTTTGTGCGATTTAGAAAATACATATACCACATAATACAAATCCTATAAAAAAGTTATGGCACAAACTAATCAAAACAAGCTGTTTGCCGAATTCCCCGAGGTTTCGACCGAGAAGTGGGAGGAGGTGATCACAGCCGACCTGAAGGGTGCGGATTACGAGCGTAAACTCGTATGGCGTACCGGCGAGGGCTTCAATGTCCGCCCGTACTATCGCGCCGAAAACCTTGAAGGTTTGCAGTTCCTCGGCTCTGCCGCAGGAGAGTTCCCCTACGTTAGAGGTGTCCGCAAGGATAACTGCTGGCGTATCCACCAGAGCGTTAATGTAGAGTGCCCCACAAAGGCTAACGCAGAGGCTCTGGCAATTCTTAATGCAGGCGTTGATTCTGTAGAGTTCGTACTGACCGAGGAGCTTTCGGCCGAGGCTTTGAATGCCCTGCTTGCAGGTATCGAGTTGACCGCAGTGGAGCTCACCTTCAGCGGTAAGAAGGTTGCTGTTGCAGCGAACCTCCTGCTCGACAAGTTTGAGGCAGAGGGTGTCGAGAAGAACGCTGTTCATGTAAACTTCGTGCTCGACCCGCTGGTGAAGAATCTTTCGGAGAAGGGCTGCTTCTGCACCCCGAATGCCGAGGGTTGCTTCGAGAAGATCGTTGCACTTATCAAGAAGTGCTCGGCTTACGAGTATGTTCGTTGTGTGAGCGTCAGCGGTCACATCTTCTCTAACGCAGGCTCGACCATCGTTGAGGAGTTGGCATTCACCCTGGCTGCAGGTCACGACTATCTGGTACGCCTCACCGAGGCAGGTATCTCGGTGGATGAGGCTGCTTGCAACATCCGCTTCTCGATGGCCGTTACCGCAAACTACTTTATGGAGATGGCCAAGTTCCGCGCAGCACGCATGCTGTGGGCTAACATCGTCAGCGGCTACAATCCCGAGTGCCACTGCTCGGAGAAGATGTTCGCTCACGCTGTTACCTCTTCGTGGAACCAGACCGTATATGACCCCTATGTGAATATGCTTCGTGGTACTACCGAGGCTATGTCGGCAACCATTGCTGGTGTTCACTCGCTGGAGGTTCTCCCCTTTAACTACTCGTATGAGTCAGGCGATGAGTTCTCGAAGCGTATCGCTCGTAACGTAGAGCTGCTGCTCAAGCACGAGTCGCACTTCGACCAGGTGGTAGACCCCGCAGGTGGTTCGTACTACATCGAGAACCTCACCCAGAGCATCGCCGAGGAGGCGTGGAAGCTCTTCCTCGAGATTGAGGATAAGGGTGGCTACACCGCTGCTTACGAGGCCGGCTTCGTGGCAGAGAAGGTTAAGGCTTCGGCTGCACAGAAGGATAAGAATATCGCTACTCGCCGTCAGATTCTGCTCGGCGCAAACCAATACCCCAACTTTACGGAGGTTGCAGGCGAGGCTCTCTGCTCGTGCGCCGTTGAGCGCAAGGAGGCTGAGGGTAACGTGCTCGTTCCCTACCGTGGTGCTATGGCATTCGAGGCTATGCGTCTGGGCGTAGACCGCAGCGGCAAGGAGCCTAAGGCATTTATGCTCACTTGTGGCAGCCTGGCAATGGCTCGCGCTCGTGCACAGTTCTCGTGCAACTTCTTCGCTTGTGCAGGTATTAAGGTTCAGGACAACACATTCTTCAAGAGTGTTGAGGAGGGTGTAGAGGCTGCCCTGGCCGCAAAGGCTGATATCGTTGTAGTCTGCGCTTCGGATGACGACTACGCAGAGCTCGCTCCCAAGGTTAAGGAGTTGCTGGGTGGCAAGGCAATCCTGGTGGTTGCAGGTGCACCGGCTTGCACTCCCGACTTGGAGGCTCAGGGTATCACCAACTTTATCAATGTTAAGAGCAACGTGCTCGAGACTCTGAAGTTCTATCTTAAAGAGTTGGGCATCTAAAACAGTTTCTTAAAAGCAGAATTACTATGAGAGCAAAATTTTCGAATTTATCATATAACGGTGGCGCAGCAAACACCTGTGCCAACGATGCCGCAGCTAAAGAGCCGTGGCTCACTGCCGAGAGAATTCCTGTGAAGGGTGCTTATACGGCAGCAGACCTCGAGGGTATGGAGCACCTGAACTATGCAGCAGGTATCGCTCCCTTCTTGCGTGGTCCCTACTCGACAATGTATGTTATGCGTCCCTGGACTATCCGTCAGTATGCAGGTTTCTCGACTGCCGAGGAGTCTAACGCATTCTATCGCCGCAACCTCGCCGCTGGCCAGAAGGGCCTGTCGGTGGCCTTCGACTTGGCTACTCACCGTGGTTACGATGCTGACCACCCGCGCGTAGTCGGTGACGTAGGTAAGGCTGGTGTGTCGATCTGCTCGGTGGAGGATATGAAGGTCCTCTTCAACGGTATTCCGTTGGATAAGATGTCGGTGTCGATGACTATGAATGGTGCCGTTCTTCCCGTATTGGCATTCTACATCGTTACCGGTCTTGAGCAGGGTTGCACCCTTGAGCAGTTGTCGGGTACTATCCAGAACGATATCTTGAAGGAGTTTATGGTGCGTAACACCTATATCTATCCTCCCAAGTTCTCGATGAAGATTATCGCTGACATCTTCGAGTATACATCGAAGAATATGCCCAAGTTCAACTCGATCTCGATCTCGGGTTACCATATGCAGGAAGCAGGTGCTACCGCTGACATCGAGCTTGCATACACGTTGGCAGACGGTTTGGAGTACCTCCGCGCCGGTATCAACGCAGGTATGTCGATTGACGCCTTCGCACCGCGCTTGTCGTTCTTCTGGGCTATCGGTATGAATCACTTTATGGAGATTGCCAAGATGCGTGCAGCTCGTATGCTGTGGGCGAAGATTGTTAAGCAGTTCGATCCCAAGAATCCCAAGTCGTTGGCACTGCGTACCCACTCGCAGACCTCGGGTTGGTCGCTCACCGAGCAGGATCCCTTCAACAATGTTGCTCGTACCGCTATCGAGGCTATGGGTGCTGCTCTGGGTCACACTCAGTCGTTGCACACCAACGCTCTGGACGAGGCAATTGCACTGCCGACCGACTTCTCGGCACGTATTGCTCGTAACACCCAGATCTACATCCAGGAGGAGACCAACGTATGCCGCGAGGTTGATCCGTGGGCAGGTTCGTACTACGTAGAGTCACTCACCAATGAGATTGCTCACAAGGCTTGGGAGCACATCCAGGAGGTTGAGAAGCTCGGTGGTATGGCTAAGGCTATCGAG
>JBGUTM010000310.1:0-1448 GCA_045133075.1 Alistipes sp.
CTGTGGCGAAGATTTGGGAATGATTCCGGCTTGCGTACCCGATGTTATGCACGAGTTGGAGATACTATCGCTCGAGGTAGAGCGTATGCCCAAGGCTTATGGTGTGGAGTTTGGCAATACGGCCGACTATCCCTACCACTCGATATCGACCCCATCGACTCACGATATGTCGAATATACGTCTGTGGTGGTGTGAGAGCCGCGAACGCAGACAGCGATACTTCAACGATATACTTGGCTTGGAGGGGGTAGCTCCCGTGGAGTGTAGTGCCGAACTGTGCGAACAGATTATGCGCCGACAACTATCGGCACGTTCGATATTGATGATTGCTCCATTGCAGGATTGGCTCTCGATGGATGAGCAGTTGCGCCGTGAGGATGCTGCCGCGGAGCGTATCAACGACCCCTCGAATCCCAACCAGCATTGGTGTTACCGTATGCACCTTACCCTCGAGGAGTTGCTTGCAGCTAAAGAGTTTAATGAGAGGGTAGCAAAATTGGCAAGAAGATAAATAAGAAGGGGCTGTCTGACCGATGTGGTTTGACAGCCCCTCTTTTGCTACAAGGTGTACTCTTTATCGTATTCTGTCCAGAGAGCGCACCAAAACCTCATCGCGGAATATCGAGCGGATGGCAAGAGCCACGAAGACAATAGCTATAAGTGGCATAATCACACCTGCCTTAATCGAGATGATGCCGTTAGCCGCATCAAAGGCGCGATGCGAGAGGTAGTAGTAGATACCCATAACTACCAGCGAGCCAATGAGCAACACTATCTCCGCCGCGCAAAGGCGAATCTGCAACTGACGATTCTTAAAGAGGAAAATCACCACAAAGGGCAACAGGCCAGCCAATGCGAGCATAACGCCCATATATATTGCCGGCTGAGCCACTGCGCCTGCGGCATCTTTGAGTGCAAATGCCGTGAGGGTGTACTCCTGCACACCATCGAAGAATCGGGCCATCGGGGTAAATATCGTTACGGCCATCAGAGCCGTTGCTATCAGTAAATAGAGTGTTTGAATACGTTGTATCATCGTTATAAAGTCTTGTCAATGAGATATTTGTTGCGATCACTTGAAGCACGGTTGATAAGCTCTCCGAGGAATCCTGCCAAGAACAACATCACGCCCAGTACCACCGCCAGCATTGCCAAATAGAACATCGGCTGGTCGGCCACGGGGCGCAGAGGCATCGCGTGGAACTGCTTGTAGAGTTTGGCTGCGATAATCCAGATGGTGGTGCCTCCTCCGAAGAGGAACATCAGCGTACCCAGGCCTCCGAAGAAGTACATCGGCGAACGTCCGAAATGCGACATAAATGTCACGGTGATAAGGTCGAGGTAGCCCTTGACCATACGCTCCATACCGAATTTTGAGTGTCCGAACTTGCGGGCACGATGCTCGACAACCTTCTCACCGATGCTGCGGAAGCCTGCATATTTGGCCA
>JBGUTM010000311.1:0-2290 GCA_045133075.1 Alistipes sp.
TCGAGCAGATGAACTTTATTGAGGATTCGGTAATCGAGGTGGATGTGGCAGCCGAGCTTCCCGAGTCGTATGTGCGCCAGCAGGCGGAGCGTCTGCGCCTATATCGCGAGTTGGACTCGCTGCGCACGGAGGATGCCTTGCAGGGCTTTGCCGCACGATTGAAAGACCGATTCGGAACTCTGCCGAAGGCTGCCGAGGAGCTGCTCAATGTGGTCAGATTGCGCTGGGAGGCGGTGCGCCTGGGAATGGAGAGGGTCAAGGTCAAGAATGGATTGATGATTGTCCATTTTGTTGGCGATTCGTCATCGCCATACTATAAGAGCGAGGTATTTATGGCGATGTTGCGCTACGTCACGCAACACCCCGACCGCTTTGTGCTTAAACAACATAATGACCGTCTGGCGATGACCGTGCGTAGGGTTGCGGATGTGGCCGAGGCGTGGAAAATTTTGAGGGAGCTATGAATTTAATTATCGACAGAGGCAATACCGCGACCAAAATTGCCGTTATGGATAGTAATAAGATTCTCTTCCGACAGCGTGTCGAGAACCTCTCTGCGGAGATGGTGGCTGCGTTGCTGGATGAGTATAAGTCCATTGACAAGGCTATAGTGGCCTCGAGTGGTGCAGATGATGAGTCGGTGTGCTGTCTGTTGCGTGAGCGTGTGGCCTACTTCCTGGAGTTTACCCCTGAGGTGGATATCCCGCTGAAAAATGGTTATAAAACCCCCGAAACCCTCGGTGCCGACCGTCTGGCGGCAGCGGTGGGAGCGCAGGTGTTGTATGGGGCAGAGAGTATGCTGATTGTCGATTTTGGTACGGCCATCACCTTCGACTTGGTGAGTGACGGGACATTCTGCGGAGGCAACATTTCGCTCGGTGTGGGGGCGCGATTCCGTGCTCTGCACGAATACACTTCGAAACTCCCGTTGTGTGAGCCGACAGATGAAAAATTGGAGTTCGGCCGCTCGACCCGCGAGGCGATAGAACAGGGTGTTATGAGTGGTGTTGAGAGGGAAACCGAAGGTTATATTTCCGAATTTTCGGCAAAATATGACAATTTATGCATAATTTTTACGGGTGGAGACGCAAAATACTTTGTGAATCGAATTAAAAATACGATATTTGCAGATTGGGATTTGACCCTTTACGGATTGAACCGAATTTTGGAGTATAATGCAACAAAAAAAGATAATGAATAGAGCGGCGAAAATACTATTTTCGGTAGTGACATTTATGATGTTGATGACGTGGAGTGCAGCGGCGCAGAAAAATGCGACCAACGCCTTTTCGCCATACTCTATGTACGGAGTCGGAGAGTTGAATACGCAGGGTGCTCTGCCGATGCGTTCGATGGGTGGTGTCGGCCTGGGTTGGCGCTCGACATCAATGGCCAATCTTATCAACCCCGCAGGATATAGCGCAACCCTGCGCAAGAGCTTTATCTTCAACTTCGGTGCCGAGGGTATGTATGCCGTAAATTCACAGAACCGCTATGACGCCTCGACCGGAGCGGATGCCGGCTCGGTTAAGAGTTCGAAAACCACGGTCAATTTCCACGAGATATCGTTGCAGATGCCGCTGGCCAAGTGTGTGGGTCTGGGATTCAGCCTCACCCCTTATAGTAGCGTGGGTTACAATATGACCGCCATCGAGCAGGATGAGAATGCTTGGGCAGAGGTCGGCCGAGTGAAGTACAACTACCAGGGCGAGGGCGACATTACCGAGGTGAAACTCGGTGTGGGCTGGGAGATTTTCAAAGGATTCTCGCTCGGTGTTGCAGGAATGTACTATTGGGGAGATATCAACCGACAGTACACTACCAGGATAGCAAACAACATTGTCGGTGACGGCGAGACACTCTCGGCTCTGGGTAGCGAGAACTTTAGCGTCTCGAACTTCAAGTTCCAGGCCGGATTGCAGTACAGCGTCATCAATAACGACAAACGCTCATTGACTCTCGGTGCAACCTACGATATCGGAGGCAGCTTGCGCCCGAAACTCTCCGAGATGGTATATGTGAACGACATTATGCAGACGCCGGTCTTTGACCGCAACAAGCGTGACGAGATTCGTCTGCCGATGCAGATTGCCGGCGGAATCTTCTACCAGGATGTCAAGTGGTCGGCAGGATTCGACTACGTATACCAGAACTGGAAGGGCAAAAATGCCAAAATCGCCGATATCATCGAGCAGGGTGTCGAGGTGGCCTACGCCAATACCAGCACCTTCAAGGCGGGTATCGAGTATACACCCAACCGCTTCGATGTGCGCCGTTACTATAACCGAAT
>JBGUTM010000312.1:0-3991 GCA_045133075.1 Alistipes sp.
CGGGCGAGTCGATAACACCGTGTAGCAGAGTGAGATACTCCGGCACGATGCCCTCGACCTGGTCGGTAACGTATACCTGATTCGAGTAGAGCTGAATCTTGTTTTTCTGAATCTCGAAGTTGTTGTGTATGCGCGGGAAGTAGAGAATACCCGTCAGGTTGAATGGATAATCTATGTTCAGATGGATGTAGAAGAGCGGCTCATCGCTCAAGGGATAGAGTTCGCGGTAGAACTCCTTGTACTGCTCCTCCGAGATGTCGTTGGGCTTGCGAGTCCAGAGCGGATTGGTGTCGTTGATGATGTTATCCTTGTCGGTATCGACATACTTGCCATCCTTCCACTCCTTGACTTTGCCAAAGGCAATCTCTACGGGCAGGAAACGGCAATACTTCTTGAGCAACTCCTCGACCTTGGTCTGCTCGGCATACTCGAGGCAATCCTCGGCAATGTGGAGTACGATGGTAGTTCCGCGGTCGCGGCTCTCGGCCAGCTCCTCCATCTCGAACTCGGGCGAGCCGTTGCAGCTCCAATGTACGGCCTTTGAGCCCTCCTTCCACGACTGGGTGAAGATCTCGACTTTGTCGGCAACCATAAACGAAGAGTAGAATCCCAGACCGAAGTGGCCGATGATGGTCTGATTTTTATATTTGTCGAGGAACTCCTCGGCACTCGAGAATGCGATTTGGTTGATATACTTATCGACCTCCTCGGCGGTCATTCCGATACCGTGGTCGGTGATGGTCAGCGTCTTGGCATCCTTGTCAGCCGCAACGTGGATGGTGAGCTCGCCCAACTCTCCCTTTACAACTCCCGAAGAGGAGAGAGTCTTGAGTTTCTGCGTAGCGTCAACTGCATTGGAAACCAACTCACGAAGGAATATCTCGTGGTCCGAATAGAGAAATTTCTTGATTACGGGGAAGATGTTTTCGGTCGTTACCCCGATTTTTCCGTTTGTCATATATTTTTATTTTTAATTGTTTGTTTGCGTTTTTGAGGTGGTACGGCAAAGTGTGTGCCACGCGATATTATGTGCCAAAATGGCACAATCAGAGCCTATGCGTGACAGATTGCCGCACGAAATGTCAGTCCTGACTATTGCGGCGCAGAGAGTGCAGCGCAAGGAATATGCCCTGTGCGGTGTAGTAGGTGGCCATAATAATTGTGCCGGCGTGAGGTATAGAGTCCACGACCCTGATGTATACAATCACGGCATCGGAGAATACGAATATCGTGGCTGCCAAAAGATACCACCACCTGTGGGTGCGCTCCTGGAAGAGGGTTGATAGCCCCATCGTGAGAATTATAGCTCCGTAAATTGAGATGGCAGTGGCCTCGGCCCAAACAGCGGTGCGCATAACCACAAAGACAAGATATGCAATCAATGGTAACGAGTAGAGAATGGCTCCGATGAGTTTGCCTTTGGAGATGCGGCAACGTGGCATAAAGTCACAGATGTAGAAGATGTGTACCACGGCAAAACATCCCACCTGGGGGATGAAGGCATTGATAGCACCTCCATAGTCGCCTGCGGCCGAGAAGAGCAATGCTAACGGAATAAGCCAACCACCCTTTCGACCGTGGGTGAAGGCGGCAACCGATGCGAAGAGTGTAGGTATGACCATAAACCACTCGCACCGAGAGAGTAGTCCCGTGGCGCGTAGCGTGAAGTAGATGGCAATCAATAGCAGGTAGCCTGCGAGCTTTGTGTTGGTAGGCTTATTCATTGTCGGCGCTGTTCTTATCCATTTCTCGTGTCAGCAACTCCGTAAACAACTGTGGAGCGCGACAAGGGCGCATCGTAGCCTTATTGAGAAAGCCGAGAGTCGTAAGACCCGTATTGAGCAGCTCTCCTTGCGCATTGAGAATCTCATATTCGGCAGTAAACCGAGCCATAGGTATATCCTTGATAATCATACGAACCGTGAGCAAATCGTCATAACGTGCCGGACGCTTATAGTCAGACTCGACCCTCAGAATGGGCATTAGGACCCCTTGTGCCTCCATATCGGCATACGACACTCCGAGGTGGCGCATAAATGCCGAACGAGCCTCCTCATAGTATTTGATGTAGTTCGAGTGGTGAACGATGCCCATCTGGTCGGTATCGACATACCAAACCCTTATCTCGGTCTGAAAAGTTATCATCTTCTAAAATTCGATTACTTGTAGTTCAGAGGTCGGTGTAATAGCTCTTTTGAGATGCAGCGAGCCCTCTGCGTCTATTATCAATCCATTCTCTGTGCCATTTATACGGATTGAGTACTCCCCTGTTGGTGGCAACTGTTTGTAGTCTGGCTCGGAGGGCTCGATGATGCCATCTGCCGTAGCCCTACCTATTATAATATAGGGATGGCCGAGCAGTCGCTCTGCCTGCGACATATCTCCGCGCTCGATGGTCGCACGGATGACGGTCGAACTGACCTTGTCGCTATCTACAAGGTGTTGGTCTACCTGCACTACATTCAGCCCGGCACTGTTGTCTGCAAGAAATCCGAAATCTCCCGCCTTGTTGTGTCCGAAATGGTGGTTGTAGCCCACCACCAGGTGCTGGATGCCTACCCTGCCAACCAACAGCCCCAGCAAAAACTCCTCGGGGGTAAGACGGCTGAACTCGAGCGTGAATGGGATGATGATGACATTATCCACTCCCTCGGCTTCGAGAAGTCGCAACTTCTCCTCGGTCGAGGAGAGCAATCGCAGACCCTCGGCCTTGCCGAGTGTGATGCGAGGATGTGGGTCGAACGTAAAGACAATACTCTCACCTCCCTGCTCCTTGGCGATTGAACGCACACGGTCGAGCAGGGTGCGATGTCCGCAGTGCACACCATCGAACGAGCCGATGGTAGCAACACCGCATCTAAACTGTGGAAGATTGTCAAAACCGCGGAATACCCTCATCTTCGGTTAGTTATTGCTATTCTCCTCGTTCTCCTTGACGAAGTAGGCAACCTTCTCGAGGATGGTGGTGATGTCGTAGTTCTCGACCACGATACCTTGTGGGAAGTTGAGCGAGGCAGAGGTGAAGTTGAGTACACCTTTGATACCCGCATTGATAATCGGGACAACAAGCTGTGCTGCGACCTTCGTAGGGGCCGAGACAACGATAATACTGATGTCGTCATTGGCCACAACCTCCTCCAGCTCATCCATATGATAGCATGGAATCTCGTCAATCGTGGTGCCTACCTTTGCGGGGTCGATGTCGAAAGCAGCGGTGATGCGGAGCTTCAGACCCTTGCCGTTGAAGTATTTGGTGATGGCCTGGCCGAGGTGTCCCATACCGATAATGCCTATCTTCATCGGCTCCTCGCTGTCGAGGATGTTGTTGATAAACTCGATGAGTACCTTCACATCATAGCCCTTCTTTGTGTCGCTCGAAAAGCCGATGAGCATCAAATCGCGGCGTACCTGTACGGCCGTGATACCGTGCATACCTGCCAAAATGTGAGAAAAGATATGGGTGATACCCTGTCGGTGACACATCAGCAGCGTTCGGCGGTATTCGCTGAGTCGCTCGATGGTCTTCTCGGGTATGTTGTTTCTGAGTGTTGCCATAGTCGTGTGCTACTCGGTGGTTATCGTGTAGTTTTTGTGGTAGTTGATACGTACCCACTCACTATTCACACCCTCCTCGTATGTGAATTTGTAGGGCGTCATCAGCGGAGTGTAACGCTTGTCGCTCAATTGGCCATTATAATCATCGTTGAATAGCTCGTTGCCGAAGATTACGGCCGTGTCGTAGCCTCGGTAGGCGAAGAGCGTGGGCAGCGAGCCGAATTCCGTGATAAATCGGCGGTCGAACTCGTAGACCTGCTCGTTGTCGCGGCGGGCGTTGTATGACGAGAGCATTACAACATTATCCTGGAAGAGTATCGAACGGTCGATATTATTGTAGCGGTTCCACTTCGGATTGCCAAATACGGCAAACTGAGCCACCTTTCCGGTCTTGGCTCTCAACGAGATATTTGCCGAGGCGATGGCCGTGAGAATG
>JBGUTM010000313.1:0-6659 GCA_045133075.1 Alistipes sp.
CAAAATTATGCTCGACACGATTGCATCCGAGTCACCATCGCTCACTCGCGAAGAGAGCAACCGCTTATTTTATGAGGTCGAGAAGGACTACCTCGATATCAAAAGCAAGATAAAACGATTCCAGGAAATACGTGAGAATCCGCACTTTAACGCACTTCAAATAAAGTTTTCCTACGCCGTCACCTGCCATAAAGCACAGGGCGGTCAATGGAGAGCTGTTTTTGTCGATAGGTGTCTGTTCGGTGACGAGCCGATGAGCCGCGATATGATGCGCTGGCTCTACACTGCCCTGACCCGAGCGACCGACAAACTATACCTGGTAAATTTTGACGAAAGATTTTTTGATTAAGAGCGAGGTTTTTACCGCTAAATTTTATAATTTTGCTCTCTAATTGGATTGATTGTGACAAGCGAAACGAAACCTCAAAAGAAGAAGAAAGATACGCCCTTGATGGACCAATACAATGACTTCAAGGCGAAATATCCGGATGCAATACTCCTATTTCGCGTAGGCGATTTCTACGAAACATTTGGCTCTGACGCCATTAAGGCGAGCTGCATCCTCGGAATAACCCTTACACGCCGTGCGAATGGCTCTGCCTCACACGTTGAGCTGGCGGGATTTCCCCACCATGCCATCGACACCTACCTGCCCAAGCTGGTTAGAGCAGGTGAGCGTGTGGCCATCTGCGAGCAGCTCGAGGATCCGAAACTCGCAAAGGGAATAGTCCATCGTGGCGTCATCGAGCTTGTAACCCCTGGTGTGGTGCTCGGAGATGCCAATATGCTTGCCACCAAGGAGAACTCCTACCTCGCATCGATATACTTCGGCCGGGATACCACCGGAGCTGCCTTTCTCGACATCTCGACAGGCGAATTTTACGTAGCTGAGGGTAATGATGGCTATATCGACAAGCTGATCTCGAACCTTGCCCCGAAGGAGGTTATCTACCAGCGTGGCTATGAGGATCGATTTACCGCATCGTTCGGCAACAGGCTCTACACCTACCGCCTCGAGGAGTGGGTATTCTCGCAAGATATCAACCGCGAAAAGTTGTGTCGTCAATTCAACACCAAGAACCTCAAGGGTTTCGGTATCGAGCAGATGGATTATGCCATAGCTGCAGCGGGTGCAATTTTATACTATCTCGACTTCACCGAACACCACAACATCGCACACATATCATCCATCTCTCGCATCGACCGCGAGGATTACGTCTGGATTGATAAGTTCACAATCCGCAATCTGGAACTCTTCAACTCGAATAGCGATGGCTCAAAGAGCAGTTTTGCCGACACCATCGACCGCACAAAGACCCCAATGGGAGGTCGTCTGTTGCGCAGGTGGATTGCAATGCCGATAAAGGATATCAATCGCTTGAACCAACGCCAGGAGGTGGTGGAATTTCTCGTTCGAAATAGGGAGTTCAAGGAGGCTGTGGGAGAGTGCATAACCGGCATTGGTGACATAGAGCGAATATCCTCACGCATAGCATCTTTGCGTGTAACACCTCGAGAATTAGTTCAACTCAAGAACTCACTCTCGGCACTCGAAACGCTGAAAGCTTTGATGGAGTCTACGGACAGTGATGTGATGCACACTCTCGCTTCGCGCATTGACACTCTGGAGCAGGTTCGCACACGCCTCGAGCGCGACATCTATCCCGACCCTGCAAATAACCAAATCCAGAAGGGTGGCGTCATCGCCGATGGTGTAAACGCCGAGTTGGACGACCTGCGCCGCATCGCCCGCAATGGCAAGGGCGTTCTGGCACAGATCCAGCAACGAGAGATTGATGCCACGGGCATCACCTCGCTGAAAATTGGCTACAACAACGTCTTCGGCTACTATATCGAAGTGCGCAACACCCACAAGGACAAGGTACCCGAAGGGTGGATCAGAAAGCAGACTCTGACCGGAGCCGAGCGATATATCACCGAGGAGTTAAAGGAGTATGAGGAGAAGATTCTCGGTGCTGAAGAGAAGATTTTAGCCATTGAGGTACAGATATATGCGGAGATTATTTCATTTATCTCTTCACATCTGCGCGAATTGCAAAACGATGCACAGATTGTCGCTCTTACCGACTGTCTGTACTCGTTTGCCGTAATGGCCGTAGAGCACAAATACACCCGCCCTGTACTCGATGAGGGCACCTGCATCGACATCAAGAGTGGTCGCCACCCGGTAATCGAGATTCTGATGCCGGTAGGAGAGAGCTACATCCCCAACGACATTCTGCTCGACAACGAGAAGCAGCAGATTATTATGATTACCGGCCCCAATATGTCGGGTAAGTCAGCGTTGTTGCGACAGACAGCACTCATTATTCTGATGGCACAGATGGGTTCATTCGTACCGGCGAAGTCCGCACGTATTGGCATTGTAGATAAGATATTTACGCGCGTGGGTGCCTCGGACAACATCTCGCAGGGCGAGTCTACATTTATGGTCGAGATGCTCGAGTCGGCATCAATTCTCAACAACATCTCTGACCGCAGCATCGTCCTGCTGGACGAGATCGGCCGTGGAACGAGCACCTATGATGGCATCTCGATAGCCTGGGCGATGGTAGAGTATCTGCACAATCATCCCACAGCGCGTGCGAAGACCCTATTTGCCACTCACTATCACGAACTTAACGAAATGGAGCAGATGTGTCCGCGTGTGAAGAACTACCACGTTTCGGTCAAGGAGCTCAACAACACGATAGTCTTCCTGCGTAAACTCGAACGTGGCGGTACCGAGCACTCATTCGGTATTCACGTTGCACGTATGGCGGGTATGCCACAGGGCGTGGTATCACGTGCAGGCGAGATTCTACGTAACCTCGAGCAGGTCTATGGCACCAACGAGATTGTCCCGAGCAAAAGTCCCAAGGAGCGCAAAAAGCGACCCTCGGTCACCGAGGCCGAGAATCAGATGGGCTCGGGAGCAATGCAGCTGACAATGTTCCAATTGGACGACCCCGTACTGGTGCAGATTCGCGACCAGATCAAGGGGCTCGACATCAACTCACTAACCCCGCTGGAGGCTCTAAACAAACTCAATGAAATCAAGAAGATAGCAGGCATATAATAAAGTGGGACTTGAAGTAATCAAGTCCCACTTTTATCTTCAGCACAAACTCTTGCTACTGCTATTTTTTGCCAATCAGCGAGCGGATATTGTGTATCAGCATCGACACTGCCACCGAGTTAAAACCTCCCTCCGGAATAATCACATCGGCATACTTCTTCGAAGGCTCGACAAACTCCTCGTGCATAGGCTTAACGGTCGAGGTATACTGCGTGATGACCGACTCCATCGAGCGTCCACGCTCACGGACATCTCGCAAGATGCGGCGAGCAAGACGAATATCTGCATCGGTATCCACATAAACCTTTATATCCATTAAATCGCGTAACTCCTTGTTTTCGAATATCAAAATACCATCGACAATAATCACCTGCGAGGGCTTGACCAGCACCTTCTCATCCGTGCGATTGTGCTCGACAAACGAGTACACGGGACGCTCAATAGGTACATTATTCTTGAGTGCCTTGATGTGCTCGACCATCATATCCGTATCGAACGACTGCGGGTGGTCATAGTTGAGCTTCGTGCGCTCCTCGTAAGTCAGCTCGGGGTGTGCCTTATAGTAGTAATCGTGACAAATGGTCGCCACATCCTCCTCCTTGAAGGCCTCCTGCAGACGCTTAACCAATGTGCTTTTTCCCGAACCTGTACCTCCGGCAACGCCGATTACTGTAATATCCATATCTTTATATTTTAGATTGTTAGGCGATTTATATAAAGTAAGGATTGCATCCCTCGGGACACAATCCTTTACTCTCTTTATTCGAAATTACGCATCGATATTTGCGTAGTGAGCATTCTTCTCGATAAACTCACGGCGAGGCGGAACCTCATCCCCCATCAGCATCGAGAAGATACGATCAGCCTCGGCTGCATTCTCGATAGTTACCTGACGCAGGATGCGGGTCTCGGGATTCATTGTTGTCTCCCAGAGCTGCTGTGCGTTCATCTCACCAAGACCTTTGTATCGCTGAATGTGAACACCCTTGCTTCCAAACTCCTCCGAAATCTGATCACGCTCCTTCTCGGTCCAGCAGTAACGCTCCTGTTTACCCTTCTTGATAAGGTAGAGAGGCGGGGTAGCAATGTAGATGTGTCCATTCTCGATCAGCGGCTTCATCTTGCGGAAGAAGAAGGTCAGCATCAGCGTTGCGATGTGGCTACCATCGACATCGGCATCGGTCATAATGATAATCTTGTCGTAACGCAACTTCTCAAGATTCAAAGCCTTGCTATCCTCCTCGGTGCCAATCGACACGCCCAGAGCGATAAACATATTCTTAATCTCTTCGTTCTCCCAGATACGGTGCTCCTGCGCCTTCTCGATATTGAGAATCTTACCGCGCAACGGCATAATCGCCTGGAAGTTACGATCACGGCCCTGCTTTGCCGTACCACCTGCCGAATCTCCCTCGACAAAGAAAATCTCGGCAATCGAGCGGTCGCGGCTCGAGCAATCGGCCAACTTACCCGGCAGACCTGCACCCGACAAGACGGTCTTACGCTGCACAGCCTCGCGAGCATTACGAGCCGCGTGACGCGCCGTTGCAGCCAAAATAACCTTCTGAACAATCGCACGTGCATCCTTCGGATTCTCCTCGAGATAGTGACCCAGAGCCTGCGAAACGGCCTGATCAACGGCAGCCGAGACCTCATCGTTACCGAGTTTGGTCTTGGTCTGACCTTCAAACTGCGGCTCAGCAACCTTAACCGACACCACAGCGGTCAATCCCTCACGGAAGTCATCACCGCTGATATCGAATTTCAGCTTTGCCAACATTCCCGACTCATCGGCATACTTCTTTAGTGTACGGGTAAGTGCGCGGCGGAAACCGGTGAGGTGAGTACCACCCTCGAAGGTGTTGATATTATTAACGTATGAGTGAACATTCTCCGAGAAAGAGTTGTTGTACTGCATAGCAACCTCCACGGGAGTACCGTTCTTCTCGGTATCGTGGTAGATACTCGACTCGATAATGGGCTCGCCACGGGTAGCATCCAGATACTTGACGAACTCCTTGAGGCCCTCCTGAGAGAAGAACTCCTCGCGCAGAGCATTGCCCTCCTCATCCTTCTGGCGCATATCGGTCAATGCAAGGTGTATACCCTTATTAAGGAACGCCAACTCGCGCAGACGATTTGCCAGAATATCGTACTTATACTCGGTAGTGTAGGTAAATATCGAGTTATCGGGCTTGAAGGTAATAAATGTACCTCTATCCTCACAATCGCCGACAATCTCCATCTGCGATGTAGGAGCACCCTTGCTATAGCTCTGGTTGTAAATCTTGCCGCCACGGTGAATCTCGGCGATGAGCAGGGTAGAGAGCGCATTCACACACGACACACCCACACCGTGCAGACCTCCCGACACCTTGTAGCTACCCTTATCGAACTTACCTCCGGCGTGCAGAACGGTCAGAACGACCTCCAGAGCCGACTTGCCCTCCTTCTCGTGATAGTCGGTCGGGATACCGCGACCATTATCCTTAACGGTGATTGAGTTATCCTCATTGATGATTACCTCGATATGGGTACAATAGCCAGCCAAAGCCTCATCAATAGAGTTATCCACCACCTCGTAAACCAAGTGGTGCAGACCCTTCTCGCCGATATCGCCGATATACATCGCCGGGCGTTTGCGGACCGCTTCGAGTCCCTCGAGGACCTGAATATTCGATGCGGAATACTCCTCCTCGTGCTTCTTTACATTTTCTACTTCGTTGCTCATTATATTATAAAATTCTTTTGCGCTGAATTAAACGTACAAATGTAGTTATTTTGTACGATATTTCCAAACTTAAAACTACGTTTTAACACCCTAATTTTTCATCCAGGTCGATCTCACGCATCTTACCCTGCGAAAAGAGGAGCGTTCGCGAAGGATAATCCTCGATAATTGCCGTATTGTGGGTAGACATAACCACCGCACAACCACTCTTGGCAATGCTATGAAACAGGCGCATAATACCATCTGCAGTGACGGGGTCAAGATTACCCGTAGGCTCGTCAGCCAGAATCAGCGAGGGCTTATTGAGCAGTGCGCGGGCGATAACCAGACGCTGCTGTTCGCCGCCCGACAGTTCAAAGGGCATCTTGAAATCCTTACTCTCCAGGCCGGTCATCTTCAGCACCTCGTCAATACGTTCGCGAATATCGGCATCACTTTTCCAGCCCGTGGCCTTCATAACATAGTAGAGATTGTCGAAGACATTACGATCGGTGAGCAGTTGGTAATCCTGAAAAACAATACCCATCGAGCGGCGCAACATCGGGATATCGCGGCGTCTGAGGCGAGCCAGATCAAAACCAACAACTTCGCCCTCACCTTCAACAAGTTGCAGCTCGGCATATAAAGTTTTAAGTAAAGAGCTTTTGCCACTGCCGACCCTGCCGATAAGGTATACAAATTCGCCCTCTTCGACCGTCAGGTTTACCTCCGATAGCACCAAATGTCCCTTACGGCGCAACTCTGCGGCCGACAGCTCCGCAAATGGATCTTCGGCGTGATAAATAGCCACATTTTTCAGTTCGATAACACTCTTTCCCGACATAGTTTTCCTGTGAAATTATAATCGAC